>DBXF01000081.1 GCA_002309295.1 Bacteroidales bacterium UBA1219
GCCTTGCGCTCCCATTGCGTAGCACCGAGGTGTTCATTGTTGAGATAAGTGAGGTCGGTTATCACCTGCTCGCCCTGCAAAAGAGCGTTCAAAAAACTGATAAGCAAGTCCTTATTCGGCTCAGACCCGAACAGATGCTTGAAACCGAAGTCGGTGTATGGCAGAATATAACGTGCATCCATCTTTCAAAAATTTTTGCAAAGATACGACTTTTTTCCGTTTTGGCAAAATGTTTCTGGAAAAAACGAGAAAAAGGAAGAAAAAAATCTGTCGGATAATCGGATGTTCAGTTTTTCGGATATTCCGATTTTCAGAAACAAAAAAAGAGACGCACTGTGGCACGTCTCACGTACATGTTCGACATACATAATAGCCGCAATTTTCTGCGTCCATTAAAACAATAAAACAATAAAAGGTGCAAAGAGCTGCAGAATAAAGAATAAAAGGGCTGTTAAAGTATATAGTATTCTGTTCTTTTCCCCTATGCGAAGGTTGTTTTCCACATCCTTTATAAAATCCCTGTTATTAATCCACCAAACTATAAAAGGCAAAATTGTGACTGCTAATAATATCATTGATCCATAAGCTACTTTCTTATGGTCTTCAAAGAAAACGTATCTTTCAAGAATTTTAGCCCAAAAGATTATCAAGGTTAGTGTTAGACACAACCATGTCATAATTGGTACTCTGTCTGCTGTTACGCGCAAAACCACTTTGAGACTACGTTTTCTTCTTTCACGCCAACTTTCCCAATCACCACCAAAACAGTAATGGAAAAACATTCCTAATGGAGCAAAGATAAATGTAATAAGACGTGTTGCACTGTCGCAAAAATATGCGTACAGAATGGCTGCTATTTTGGATAAATGCTTCATTCTTCCAATTAGTGAGTATTATTGAACTGTTTTTCCCCAATAACAAATACACCTCCTTGATATGCCAATGCGTCTATAGCTATTTTAGGATACCCTTTTCGGAAGTCCCACCAAAAAACGCAATCTATTTTTCCTGACAAATCCCCTACAAACAATTCTTTCTCGATTTTGTAATTGGGACTTTCACCCGACACCAGACACACTTTTGGAAAAACGACAGTATCCATAGTTACAGCACAAATTAGCACCCCTTTCAACCGAATGCTGTCGCCTTTTCTTGTCAGTTCCAACGAATTGATTGAAAATTCCCTGTTTCCCAATATGATTTTTTTTACGAAATATCCATCTTCCTCTACAATACCCGAATCGACACAGACGAGTTCGTATTCTTTTGTCGTTTTTTCAAACAGTGCGCAAGCTCCGAACAGGATTGCGGAAGCCAAAAACAGAATAATATTTCTCATAACAAATCTCCTTTCTTTTTGGTAATTATAAGCAAATATTCGTCTATCTTTTGCGACAAATCGCTGTTTTTCGTACAACCAATGCCATAATACAAACAACGGGATACTTCCTCTATTGCTTGCATGTCGCCATTATAAGCCGACAAAAGGTAATAATAAAATGCCAATTTCGCGTCTTTGCCAACACCTTGACCAAGTTCGTAACACACCGCAATATCGTACAATGCATCTTTGTACGAATCAAATCCATTTTCTCTTTCACCTTGTACAGCAAGTTGCAAAAGGGCAAAAGCCTTCTTATAGTTCTTTCTTACGTGGAATCCGTTCAAATACCACGAAGCAAGGGCATATGCCGCTTTCTTGTTACCCTTTACAACGGCATCCTCGAGAAGTTTCACAACCTCCCTACTGTCATAACTATCTTGTTCCGCAAGACTTAATGCTTTATAATAAAAACGGTCCCCTTTTGCCATTAATTTTGAAAGTTCATTAAGTTATTCAATTGCACTGCAAAAGTACGCTTTTTTCACCAAACTTCAAAACTTTTTTAATATCATGCGCGAAAAGGTGAAAAAGAATTCAGTATTCATCACTCAAGGGGACAGTTGGGAGTTGGTAGCGACACTTCGATTGGTCGTCGGTCGTCGAACACTGGTCATTTGACATTTGACCTTAGACTTTTGACCTTAGACTTTTGACCTTAGACTTTTGACCAATAGTTCCAAACTCTCACAATAAAAAAACATTGCGTCTTCCCTACTGGAAAGACGCAATGAATTTTATAAAGCTATGAAAAAACTATTTCAAGAAGCTCAGCAGGATACCTGCGGCCACTGCCGAACCCACCACGCCCGAAACATTGGGACCCATTGCGTGTTGCAGCAGATAGTTGGTCTTGTCGTACTCCAAGCCCACGTTGTTCGACACACGTGCACTGTCGGGCACAGCGCTAACACCGGAGTTACCGATAAGCGGGTTGATCTTGTTGCCTTCCTTCAGGAACAGGTTCATGAACTTCACAAACAGCACACCGAACATCGTGGCAACGATGAACGAGGTGGCACCAAGGCCGAAAATAAGTATCGACTTGGGTGTGAGGAACTTGGTAGCCTGTGTGGAAGCACCCACCGTCAAACCGATAAGGATTGTAGCGATGTCGATGATGGGACCAGAGGCTGTGTTGGCCAAACGACGGGTAACGCCGCTCTCTTTCAGCAAGTTGCCGAAGAACAGCATACCCAGCAGTGGCAAGCCCGTGGGAACCACAAAGCAGGTGAACAGCACTCCCAGTATCGGGAAGGTGATTTTCTCCAGTTTCGACACCTGACGTGGCGGTTTCATCCTAATCACACGCTCTTTCTTGGTGGTGAACAGTCGCATGATAGGCGGCTGTATCACAGGCACCAGTGCCATATACGAGTACGCCGACACCGCTATGGCTCCCATCAGGTCGGGGGCTAATTGCGATGAGATGAAGATGGCCGTAGGACCGTCGGCACCGCCGATGATACCAATGGCACCTGCCTCGGCAGGAGTGAATCCCAATGCCAACGAAGCCATGTAGGCGGCAAAGATACCCACCTGCGCGGCGGCTCCTATCAGCATCAGCTTGGGGTTGGAAAGCAGTGCGGAGAAATCGGTCATGGCTCCGATGCCAAGGAAAATCAATGGCGGATNNCCGTTCTGCACACCGTGGTAGAGGATGTTCAGCACACTGCTCGTCTCGTAGATACCCGTCTTAAGGCCTGGGAAAAACGGTATGTTACCGATAATCATACCGAAACCTATGGGTATGAGCAGCAGCGGCTCGAACTCTTTGGTGATGGCAAGGGTGATAAACACCAAGCCTATCAATATCATTACAAGGTGCCCTATCTCGAAATTAGCAAAAGCAGTGTAATGCAGGAACTGCATCATCTGGTTCTGCATAAAATCCATAAAGCCACCTGTGCTTTCAGCTAATGTAATCATCTTCTGTTAGTCTCCTATTGTTACTAATACATCACCTTCCATAACGGAGTCGCCCTGAGCCACTTTCACGGCAGTTACTGTGCCTGCGTAGTCCGATTCGATGCTGTTTTCCATCTTCATGGCCTCGAGCATAAGCACGCACTGGCCTGCGGTAACTTTGTCGCCAACCTTCACATTCACTTTCAGGATGGTGCCGGGCAGCGGCGAGGTTATGTTGTTCGATTTGCCCGATGCGGGTGCCGGGGCGGCCACCTTGGCTTCCACCTTGCCGGCGGTTGCCAGAGGTTTCACCTTCGGAGCGGTTTTTCTCATTTCTTTGTCAACGGTAACTTTGTATGGCGTTCCGTTCACAGCCAACGATATGTCTTGGCCTTCCACTTCGTTTATTTCAACGTCGTAGTGGTTGCCGTTTATGGTAAATTTATAATTTTTCATCTGTTTTTTCTCTTTTAGGGGTTTGTACTATCGCCTTGTGTGTCTGATGTTGTTGAAATTGTTCTGGTTCATGTTGTAGAACTTGGCGTTCCACGGTGTCCACGGTCTCTCCACCGACTTGAAGGTGATGACGGTGTTCTCTTCGTCGTGCAGCTCCTCGTTGTAGAGGTAGATGGCGGCGGCTATCACAGCGTCTATTTCACCCGAGTGGTCGATGTTTTCCATAGCGGCGTCCACATTGGCTCCCTCAGCTGCGGCAGCCTTGGCGGCACGACGTTTCTGCAAATAGGTGAGCAGACGGCCGTACTGTGTGAAGATGATTGCCAGACACATCAGCACCAGAAACACCACCGAAACGGCAGCCACGGTGAGCCCGATTCCGACAGGGTCGGCGTCGGCTATAACCTCGGCTTTTTTCGGTTTGTGGTAATTGGTCAGATGAGCCTTTTCGGCGGAGATATTCTCAACGCCTTCGCTGATGTCGAACACAGCCACGGTGTAGCCCAGCGGATTGTCGCCGGTAACACGCATGCGGCCGTTGCCGATGGTGAAAGCGTCGCAGATTCCGGCAAAACGCACCTCGGCAAGTCTTCCTATCTTGCCGCAAGGGGTGGCAAACAGCACTCTTATTATCGAGCTGTCGCTGTTGGCTGCCAGATACACAATTTTTCCGTCGATGATATCCAACGACTTGGGACGGTAGATTTTTGTCAGCTCGTGAACTCCCGCCACTATGTCAACGGTGTCGCGGGCGCTGCGCTGTATGGTGTCGGGCATATCGAACAACACGTCAACGCAGTTGTCGGCGTCGTTTATCACGGCGAACATATCCAATCCGTGGTGGTGGTCGAAAAAGTGGGCCACTCTCTGCGGCTGGATGGCCGTGTTGAAATCGCCCGGCTGATGTCCGCCCATCGGCATAGGCATACAATGTCCGTCGCCAGGCACACCCATCTCAGGGGCCGCAGCACTGTCGTGCATAGCGGGACCACCGTGAGGATGCGGGTGGTGGGGATGCGGACCTTGGGCGTACGCCATACTGAAGGCAGCCAGCACAAGCAATCCTGACAATAAAGTTATTTTTATCTTATTCATTGCTTTAAACTTACTTATTTAAGTGAATGTAAGATTATTTTGCGGCTTTTTCGCCTTCTTTGCAGCAAGGTTTTTTCTCGCCTTCTTTGCAGCAGGGCTTGTCGCCTTTTTCACCTTCTTTGCAGCAGGGTTTGTCACCCTCTTTGCAGCATTTCTTTGCGCAAGCCTCTTTGCAGTTGGGGGCACAGCCTTCGCAACCTTCAACGCAGTTGGCGCAGTTGGAAGCGGCACAAACGCTGTCCTTGCATTCGCATTTCTTAGCCTCGGCTTTGGCTTTGCAGCATTTGCAAACGTCGCACTCGCAAGTGCAGTTCTCGCAAATGCAGTTGTCAGGGGTGCAACCCTCAACGCAAGTGCATTTCTCGCTGTCGCAGCATTTCTTCACTTCTTCGGTCTGGGCATTGTTGCCACCACAGGAGGCCATAACCAATGCAAAAACTCCTACTAATCCGGAAAATATTATTTTATTCAGTTTCATGTCTTTATTATTTTAAAATGTTTAATTAATTAACTATAAACTGTAAACTATCAATTTCTAATTACTAACTACTAATTACTAATTACTTACA
Organism: Bacteroidales bacterium UBA1219; assembly: GCA_002309295.1. Taxonomy (GTDB): domain Bacteria; phylum Bacteroidota; class Bacteroidia; order Bacteroidales; family P3; genus UBA1219. The sequence continues at coordinate 5,410 of DBXF01000081.1, forward strand.
GCGGTATATTCGAGTGTTTCTTGGGCGGGTTGGCCTCTTTCTTGGTTATCACGGCACGCAGGGCGCGGATAACACGGAAACGGGTGTTGCGCGGCTCGATAACGTCGTCGATATAACCGTATTTGGCTGCGTTGTAAGGATTTGCGAACTGGTCGTTGTATTCCTTCACCTTGGTCTCGATGAATTTGGCTTTTTCCTCGGGGTCGGTGATGTCCTTCAGCTGACGGCCGTACAGCACTTCGGTAGCGCCTTCGGCACCCATAACGGCAATCTGTGCCATGGGCCACGAGTAGTTGATGTCGCCACGCAGCTGTTTGCAGCTCATCACTATGTGAGCGCCGCCATACGACTTACGCAGTGTAACGGTGATTTTGGGCACCGTAGCCTCGCCGTAGGCAAACAGCAGTTTGGCACCGTGAACGATAACTCCGCCGTACTCTTGGCCTGTTCCAGGAAGGAATCCCGGCACATCCACCAAAGTTACCAGAGGTATGTTGAAAGCGTCGCAGAAACGCACGAAACGTGCACCCTTGCGCGAAGCGTTAATGTCGAGAACTCCGGCCATCTTGCAGGGCTGGTTGGCAACGATACCCACTGCCATTCCGTCGAAACGGGCAAAACCTACTACGATGTTCGGAGCGTATTTCTCGTGAATTTCGAGGAACTCGCCGTCGTCAACAATGCCGTGTATCACTTCCTTGACATCGTAAGGAGCGTTGGGGTTTTCGGGAATCAAAGTGTTGAGGCTGTCCTCCAGACGGTCGATGGGGTCACTGGTGGGCACGTAAGGCGGTTCCTCGAAGTTGTTCGAAGGCAGGTAGCCTACGAGCTTGCGTATCATAGCGATAACGTCTTCTTCGGTGTCGCCTACGTAGTGAGCCACGCCCGATTTTGTGGTGTGGACGATAGCGCCGCCGAGGTCTTCCACTGTAACGTCTTCGCCGGTAACGGTTTTCACAACCTTGGGACCGGTAAGGAACATGTAGCTGTTCTGTTTCGACATCAGTATGAAGTCGGTGAGGGCGGGCGAATACACAGCACCGCCGGCGCAGGGTCCGAAAATAGCGGAAATCTGAGGAACAACGCCCGAAGCAAGGATGTTGCGCTCGAAAATCTCGGCATAGCCGGCCAGCGAGTTGCAACCCTCTTGGATACGTGCTCCACCGGAGTCGTTAAGACCGATAACGGGTGCGCCAACTTTCATGGCTTGGTCCATCATCTTGCAGATTTTCAGCGACACTGTCTCGCTCAGCGAGCCGGCAAACACCGTGAAATCCTGTGCAAAGACATACACCAGACGTCCGTCGATAGTGCCGTAGCCGGTAACCACGCCGTCGCCCATGTACGACTGTTTCTGCATGTCGAAATTGGTGCAACGGTGCTGCACAAACATGTCGAATTCTTCAAACGAGCCTTCGTCGAGCAAAAGCGTAATGCGCTCGCGGGCAGTAAGTTTGCCCTGCTGGTGCTGCTTGTCGATACGCTGCTGACCGCCGCCCATTTTGGCTTCAACCCTCTTGTCGAGGAGTTGTTTTACTTTTTCTTCAATTGCCATTTTATGTAATTGTGTTTTAGTTGTTTATAATGCTCGCTTTCCGACTGTCCTTAGCGAACAGCCATACGGCGAAAAAATTCTATTTATTTGGAACAGAGTTCGGTAAGAACGCCCAAAGTCGATTTGGGGTGCATAAAACCGATGTTCAGATTCTCGGCACCTTTGCGCGAAGTCTTGTCTATAAGGCGGATGCCCTTGCTCTCGGCTTCGGCCAGAGCCTCGCTGGAGTTCTCCACAGCAAAAGCGATGTGGTGCATGCCTCCGCGACCACCGTTGTTTTCGATAAATTTGGCTATGGTGCTGTCCGGCGAGGTGGCTTCCAGAAGCTCGATCTTCACCTCGCCGATGCGCAGGAAAGCTGTCTTCACTTTCTGGTCCTCAACCACTTCGGTCTTGTAGCATTTCAAGCCCATTACGTCTTCCCAGTAACGTATCGCCTCTTCCAAGTTGGGAACGGCAATACCGATGTGTTCAATATGTGTTGCGTTCATTATATTGACTATTATTTATTTATACTTTTTATAAAGAGAAAATATCGGTTGCAAAGATACGATTTTTTTCGGAGAAAAACAAAACTTTTTTTCGAAGATTTTCAGACGGCTCCGATTATCAGATTTTCAGATTCACAGACTTTCAGATTTTCCGAATATCCGAATACTGAATACTAACAACCGACCCCTTAATTTTCAACTTTCAACTTTCAATTTTCTACTAGAAACAGAAATCCCCGCCGTTGGGCGGGGATTTCTGTTTCGCAATATGCTGTTTCTTACCTTATAAGCAAGATACTTCCAGTCTTCGTCTCAAGTCTGTCGGGATGCGATGCCAGACGGTACTTGATGATGTACACGTATGAGCCAGGAGCGCACTTCTTGCCGTCGTGCGTACCGTCCCAAACATCGTCGAGACTGGTGGACTCGTACATCAGCTGACCGGCACGGTTATACACATGTATCTCAAATTCAACTATGTTGAGACCGGAGACTTTGAAGGTCTCGTTGGCCATGTTGCCGTCGTGGTTGTCCGGCGTAAAGGCGTTGGGTACCCAAATTTCGCCTCTGCGTATCGGTATAATCACCTCGGTGGTATCGGAACATGTGTTGGTGTCGTACACTATCAGTATCACACGTATCGAGTCGTCTTCGGGCGCTGTGGTGTAGTAGGTGTGTAGTTCGTTTTCAACAACCTTGTCGTCGAATACCCACTTGTTGCCCGTGAGCGTACCCATACTTGCGTCGGTGAACTGTATCTGCGTGTTGGGCATATCCACTACCGAAGGACTGTAGCGCATTATAGCCTGCAGTGTGTCTGGCGGTTTGATGTAAATCTGGTCGGTGCTTACGCAGTTGTGCGGATAGTGGTCGACCGTAACTGTATAATAGGTATGTACCTTGGGTGCTACCTTGATACGTGCCTGGTTGCGGAAACGGTTCATCGAGGTATCTACAGGATACGACTCCCAGATTATGGTGTTGGCGTCGGTATTGACGAGCAGCACCAGCGAGTCGTTCTTACAGTAAGCTCCCGAATCTACAAGCGAAACCACAGGATAGAGCAGACGTTTCAGACGCAGTTCTATTATGCTGTCGCAGCCGCAGAGCTCGCTCGGCAGGGTGTCGTAGTACGTACCCGACGCATTGCGGAACTCATCGTTGAAGAAGTAACGGCTGTTTTCGCAGAAGGTGTCGTAGATAATAGTGTCTATCCGCGGACGGAACCTCAAGTTGAGGGTGATTATACTGTCGCAACCATGTATCGTCTTGGTAACGTAGGTGTAATTACCCGGCATCGTGTGGTCGAACACCGTGTCGAAGAACTCAACAAGAGTTTCGTAGCATGCCAACGAGTCGCGGTGATCCCAGATGGTATCCTGAACCACGAGGTTAAGCACCACCATACTGTCGCAGCCAAGTTCTGTCCTCAGGTACTGACGATAGAAACCTGTCTCGTTGAACATGGTGTCGCCGACAAAGATGGTGTCGTTGGAGCAGATTACTGTATCTATGTAGCGGAATGCCGTATCTTTCACCGTCAGGTTGATTGTGAAAATGGTATCACAAGCCTGAGCGTGCGGCAATCTGTTGACATAAATGCCAGTGGTGTCGTAAATTGTGCCGCGGAAATCGAGGGAGTCGAATGCGCAGATAGCTATTGTAGTATCTCTGTGTACGCTGTCGAGCATTATCAAGTTGAGTATCAGCGTGCTGTCGCAGCCATCCACAGTGTACAAGTTGGCAATATAAGTACCAGGACGTGTGTAGCTTACGCCGCAGAAGTTGTACGACTCACCATAGCCGATTGTGTCGTAGAATGTCTCGGAGGAACCGCGGTTCACAATCACTGTGAAGGAATCCACAATATCGCGAGCAAAGGTGATTCGTGCGAAGCCATTGCCCGGATGGCCAGTCTCTGTTCCATTGCCAGTAGAATCTGGGAAGGAGGCGTTACCAGCCACAGTACGACCGTTGACTATGTAGTAGAATTGGTTAGGAGCATTACCACCGGCGGGATAGGTAGAAGTTGCGGTATATATGAAGCCGCTTCCGCCGTTACCGCCTTGAGCATCCGATGAACTGTTGGCTGTAGGTAATGTCTGTGAGCCGCCGGCCACACCGCCACCGTACCAGCCGCCGCCGGCACCACCACCATCGTAGTTGGTGTGTGCACCCTGTCCGAATGCACCGCCGGTACCAGTACCAGTTTGAGTTGCAGCGGCTACAGAGCTACCGGTGCCAACGCCACCATTGGTGCCGCCGCCGAAACCACCCTGTTCGGAGTCTTCTCCACCACCGCCGCCGCCACCGGCAACGATAACTCTATCCCAATAAGTAACGCCGTTGACACGGATGTCGGAAGCGCCGCCACCACCGCTGGACGGGTCGGACGTCGACGATCCCCATGTGGCACCACCGCCATTCCATCCGCCTGCGGCCATAGTAACATCGGCTACACCGCCAGTACCGCCGACAAACACATACAGTATGTCGCCGGGGTTGACAGGCAAGGTGCCTTCAGCGTATCCGCCTTTACCACCGATACCCAAGTTGGAGTTATTGTTAATCTGCTGACCACCGCCTTGTGCTCCCCAAACCTGGACAAACACGCTATCCAAGTATCTGGGAACGACGAACATCTGGGTGTCACCTATGAACGAATAGGCTATCGAAGTGTCACCCAAATGACGGTAGTATGTAGTTGTTGTGCTTGGCATTACAGAGTTGCTCGGCAACGGTATTGTACAAGCCGAGTCGAGGAACCAACGTTCGCCAGCCGGCAGTTCAACCACTTCGCCGGCGCAAATCTCCTTCTCGCCGCAGTAAATAGCTTTGACATATCCGCTCATATCGAGGAATGTGCCGTCGCACAAAGCATCGTACAGCGAAACCATACGGAATGTGTGCGAGCCAAGCGGCATAAAGGATAGGATTTCCATATTATTGTTGCACACACGGTCTGCAGTGTCGCCGTTGAGACGATATACAAACGGTGCCGTACCTGTGAAGTTGATGACAACGCTGACTGTCTGGCTGTCGCAGATATCAACAACCTGTGTGTTTATGGTAGCTCTCGGACGAGGTTTCACTGTTACTGTGTAAGCACCTTCGGCCGAATAGTATGTAGTTGTTACCGACGGAGTTACCGAAGCACTCCAAATTCTGCTTGTCATCTGAGGATCGATGTACCATACCTTGTTGGGATCGAGTTGCACTGCCTGACCTTCGCAGATTATCGGCTGATCGCAGACAATCACATTGGCAAGACCTTGCAAATCCACGGTACGTGCTTCGCAGTACTGGTCGTACATCACATCGATACGATAGGCTGTGGACACCAGTGGCGAAACCACAATTGTGTCGCTAGTGCCGTTGCAGACGCGGTTCTGGTTTTCACCGTTGAGACGGTAGATAAACGGTCCCACTCCTGAGAAGGTGACAATAAGTTTAGTTGTTTGACCGTTGCAGATGGTGTCGCCACCGTAGATAGTTGCCATCGGTCTGGGGTATACATTTACTATATAAGGTTCAACACCTGCTCTGCCTATTGCTTTTATGCGAACGTGGCCGTTGCCGCTATGACCTGTCTCCTGTGTGCTATCCACAGCGATGAATGACGTTTCGCCGTCAATAGTACGAGCATTATCGAGATAATATGCTGCGGTTAAAGGAGTTCCAGTTGCATGGAAAGCTGTAGCAGTATAAAGATATCCACTTCCGCCACCGCCAGCTTTACAGGAGTTACCATTTCCAGACATTCCGCCTGCGCCGCCGTACCAGCCGCCGCCGCCACCGCCGCCGCCGGCATAGGAGCCAGACTGGCCACCGTTGCCGCCTTGGCCAAAGGTTCCAGCAGCTCCAAATGTTCCACCATAATTACCACTACATGTACCACCGGTGGTTTGTGTACCACCACCTGCTGTCGCTTGAGCAGCGGTAGTTCCAATGCCATCAGTACCTGACAGACCACCGCCAGCACCGGCTGTGGATTCTGAGGTATAACCCCATCCGCCACCGCCACCAGCAACAATCACGCGGGCGTTCAAGGCTTGGTTGTTAACTCTAATGTCGGAAGCGCCGCCGCCAGATCCACCGCCCGAACCGCTGTGACTCGTGTTGCCAGTAGATCCGCCGCCGTTAAATCCTCCTGCCAATGTAACATTTGCCGTTCCTGTAGAATTCTGTCCTCTACCGCCAACATATACATAAAGTACATCGCCGGCATTGACGTGCATTTTTCCTTCAGAATAACCTCCCTTACCACCTCTGTTAGAGCTTGAGCTACTGTTGTCCGTTCCATAACCGCCTTCGGCGCCCCATACCTGCATAAATACAGAGTCAACGCCAGCAGGCACGGTGAAGGTTTGAGCTGCACCGGTATATGTGAAGTTGGTGTCGTAGCCACCCGACAACATTCTATAGTATGTTGTGGTTGTGGCAGGATAAACCACATTGCCACCAACAGGTGCTGTCATCAGCGAGTCGTAGAACCATGTGCCGGCTGGCAATGTTACGGGCTGTCCCGGACAGAGTGTGATAGAGTCGCACACTGCAACAACTGCCACACCTGCAAGGTCGCTGGCCTGTCCCACGCAGAACTGGTCGCTAACTTGGGTGATGGTGTAAGTAGTAGTACGACGCGGCAACACTTTGATAATTTCGGTGTAGTTGTTCGCAATACGGTTACGACGTTCGCCCGACAGACGGTAGGTTATCGGCAATGTGCCGGTAAATCTCACCGTAAGAGGTACAGAGTCGTAGGTGTTGCAGATTGTAGCCCTGCCGGTGATAGCTGCCGAAGGACGAGGACGTACCGTTACCGTAAAGGTGTTGGTGTCTTGGTCGTAGTAGGTAGTAGTCATCAAAGGATTAACCGTTCTGCCATTCACTGGACGGGTAAGAAGGATATCCTCGTACCATGTAGCGCCGGCAGGCAGTGTGGCCTGATCGCCGGAGCAGATTATCGGTTGGTCGCACACTATTATTGTACGCAGTCCCTGCAAATCGACAGGACGTGCTGCACAGTAGTAGTCGTGCAGATAAGTTACTTGATATGTACCGCTTACTGTGGGATGGATTGTAACCACTTCGGTACTCGAGTTGGCAACGCGGTCCAGAACATCTCCAGTAATACGATAAGTAAACGGTGCTGTACCTGTGAAATTAATTGTGATAGTAACAGCATTGTTTGTTGCCGTATCGCATATACGAGTGGTACCGGTAGAAATGGTAGCCGTAGGAGCTGTAATAACCGAAACGGTATAGATTGCAGCACCATGTATTCTGGCATAGCCATCGCCGGTATGACCTGTCTCTGTGCCACCTGTCGGTGAAACGAAGGATGTATTACCACCTGAGGTAGAAGCATTTGTCATATAGTAGTTGCTGTTGAGCATACATCCCTGAGGATATACGCCTGCAGTAGAGGATGTGTAGACATAGCCGCTACCGCCACCAGCACCGCCATCGGGTATGGACGGGCCGCCGCCGTACCAGCCGCCGCCGCCGCCATTGGAATAACCAGTATTGACGCCGTAGCCGCCGAGGCCGAAGGCACCGGGTGTTAACGTTCCGCCCCAGCTATTGGTTCCTGTTGCACCGGCACCGCCTGCTGACTGGCCACCGCCATAACCTTGACGGCCACTAGAACTGTAGGAACCATCGCCGCCAGTAAGACCGCCGCCGTAAGCAGCTGTAGCACCTGTACCGCTGGTACCGGTTTCATAACCGCCGCCACCGCCACCTGCTACAATAGCACGGGCATACAAGGATGTAGAATTGACGCGGACATCAGTAGCACCGCCACCGGATGTCATCACACGGTTGTTGGTAGAAAGACCAAGACCGCCGCCGTTGAATCCGCCTTGAACGCTGGCACCGGAACTACCCTTACCGCCGACATACACAAACAAAGTGTCGCCAGGATACACAGGCAAGGTTCCTTCCGAATAGCCGCCGCGGCCACCTTCGGTTCTACCCGAAGCAGTACCGCCTTGAGCTCCCCAAACTTGAATATCAACTTGAGGAATTCCGTTAGGCACTACAAATTTCTGTACATTACCTGTGTATTGGAAATCGTAAGTAGCTTCGGTATAATATGATGTAGTTACTGTCGGAGTAACGATGTTGTCGCTAGGCACCGGACGTGTGAGAGCGGGGTCGTAGAACCATCTATTACCGGCAGGCAGAACAACGGTGTCGCCTGCGCAAGTCATTGTTTGGTCGCAAACAGTAATTACCATAGAGCGCGAAAGCGAAGTAGCATCGCCGTCACAATATGCGTCGTAAAGCATTGTGAAGCCATACACTCCTGTGTTTTGAGGCGTGATGCAAGCCACATCGGTGTTGAAATAAGAAACCCTGTCGGCGGTATCGCCTGTGAGACGATATGTGAAAGGCGCTGTACCCGTGAACTCAATACGCAGGCAAGCGGAGCCGCCGCATATCGAAGTGTCGGGAGTGAGTATCGTAGCAGTGGGATGCGGGTTGACAACGGCGGTGTGTGTTCTTACCGTATTGGTATAATAAACCGTTGTCGTATCAGGAATCTGTACATTAGATATAGGATTCAGCATCAGCGGGTCGGTGAACCAGTTACGTGTGGTGTCGAGGAATATGGTATCGCCTCTACAAATCATAGTCTGACGACAAACCTCGACAGTTGCCAGACCTGCATAATCGGCAGGATTAGCGGTACAGTGGTTATCGTAAAGTTTGGTGATACGGAATGCCTGTATCTGAGTCGGCTGTACATATACCGAATCGTCATAGCCGTAGCATACGCGGTCGGCTGTGTCGCCGGTTAGACGATATGTGAACGGTATCGAACCAGTGAAGTGGAGACGCAGATAAACTCCGTTGTTACCGCAGGCTGTGTCGGTCACAGAAATTGTACCAGTAGGACGGTTGTCCACAGTAACTGTGAATGTGCCGGTGGAATAAACGGTGATTCTAGCGTGGCCGTTTCCGCTGTGTCCGGACTCGGTGCCAAATCCTGTGGTGTCGGGGAACGAAGTGTTGCCAGCAATAGTCTGTCCGTTGTCGAAATAATATGCTGGAGTAGGAATGTATCCAGAGGGCACGTTGGATGCCGAAGCCGAAGTCCAGACGAATCCGGAGCCGCCGCCGCCACCCATATCGTCATCGACGCTACCGTCGGGAGCGTTACCTGCGCCGCCGTACCAGCCGCCGCCACCAGCTCCGCCGTAGCCACTAGCATAATACGGGCCGCCGCCGCCAAAACCGAAGCCGCCAGCGTAATCGTTAGTTGCAGTGGTGTTATTCAGACCTGTTGTTGTTTGTGTAGCGATAGTATATGCTGTAGAATAACCAGAATATGTCTGTTTTCCGCCTTTTCCGCAATAAGTGCTGTTGTACGAGCATCCGCCGCTGGCGTCGCCGCCATTAACACCGCCGCCATAAGCGCCGGCGTAAGAGGTACCGCCATCGGAGCCACCGCCACCAGCCACAATAATACGTGAATACAAGTGGTCGGGGGTGTTCCATGCTGTGGTGCCGGGAGTACCCTGCAACGATATGTCGGTAGCGCCACCACCGCCGTGATAGCCATAACGATAACCGCCGCCGTTCCAGCCACCGGGAACAACACCGCTGGTGAGGCTGTTGCCGCTTCCGCCGAATCCGCCGACATTCACATAAAGTGTACTATTAATGTAAGGTGCTATATTGGTGTTGACAGTACCCACGGAATAGCCGCCCTTGCCGCCGTATGACGGTGTGGAACGATAACCGCCCTGGGCACCCCATACCTCAAACTTGAGTGCGTAGCACGACTGCGGAACTTGGAAAGTTTGTGTTGTGCCTGTATAGGTGAAGTCGTAGGCCATTTCGCCAGCCAGATAGAATGTAGTTGTATTTGTTACTGTCACCACATTGTTGGATGGCACAGGCTGAGTGCATAGACTATCGTAGAACCATACACCCGAAGGCAGATGTACTGTATCGCCAGCGCAAATCAAACGCTGTCCGCAAATCTGAACAGTTACTTCATATTCGGGTCTTGGCAAAATGCCGTCGCACAAGGTGTCGTACAGCATTGTGATATTGTATCGCGAGGTGGTTTGCGGACATACAGCCACAATGGCAGTGTCGTACCATGCCATGCGGTCGGCCACATCACCAGTAAGACGATAGGTGTAAGGAGCAGTACCTGTAAAGAGTATCTTCAGATAAGCCGAATCGCCATTGCATATAGTAGTGTTGCCACTGATGATACGTGCTGTGGGATGCGGTTTAATTACAATAGTCAATTCGTATGTCTGACCGCCGTGAACGGGAACGCCGTAGTAGGTAACCGTTCTGCGAGGCAGCAGCTCTGTAATATACATACGACGTGTGAGGTTGCGGTCGGAGTACCAATAATAATTTTGTGGCAAGAACACCGAGTCGCCCTCGCAGATAACCTGCTGTCCGCAACGATAAATAATACCGATACCTGTAAACTGTGCTCTGCCGCTTACGCAGTTGGCATCGTGCAGCATTGTAAGACGGTATGTCGACAGTGTGTCGGGTGTCAGATACAGGGTTTGAGTATAGTTGTAGGACACTCTGTCGGTTGTGTCTCCCGAAATTCTATATGTGAAAGGAGCTGTTCCTGTGAAGGTAACCCTTACGCGTCCGGGTGTGGAGTCGCAAGTGGTGTCCAAGCCGTGGATAGTGGCTGTGGGTTTGGGATTAACAGTAACAGTGTAAGTTGCTTCGGGGAACAATATGGAGTCTGAGAAGTACATGATACGTGCAAAGCCATCACCCGAATGTCCTGTTTCAGTACCTCCACGAGGTGACGGGAATGTAGTATTTCCTGCCAAGGTACGTGCGTTGGAAAGATAACGAGATGGTGTAAGCAGACAACCCGAGGGGTAATTGCTTGCTGTTGCCTGGGTATAGATATAACCCGAGCCACCGCCGGCAGAGTTTCCGCTACCGCCGCCATACCATCCACCGCCACCACCACACACCGTGCTACCCGATGCTGTGGCCGAAGCACCTACTCCAAATGCGGGAGCCGAGAAATTGGTATAGTTGTTATTACCTGGGGATGTCTGTGTTCCTCCTGTTCCTACAGTGCCAGAAACTCCAGAGGAACCACCACCATGTCCTGGTGTGTAGGCTGTACCGCTGAAATAGAGGTTACCACCGCCGCCGCCTGCAACAATTACTCTTGCATACAGCGAGTTGGAGTTAACGCGGACATCGGTAGCACCGCCACCGCCGCCTCTAGGGGTACCACTTTCGTAACCATTGCCACCGCCGTTCCAACCGCCTTGAGTTATTTGCGATCCGCTAGAAGTCGAGGATGTGCCATGACCTTGACAGCCAACATTAACATAAAGAACGTCACCTGCGGTAACTTTCATGCGGCCTTCAGAGAAACCTCCTCTACCACCAAAGTTGGACGGACCACCATCGCCACCTTGAGCACCCCATACCTGTAATGTAACGGTGTCGATACCGAAGGGCACCACAAACTGTCTAGTGGCACCGCAGCTGAAAGTAACGGTGTCGTCGTAAGAGACATTTGGTGTATAGTAAGTCGTCGTTGTTGTCGGGGTTACAATATGGCCGGTTACCGGACGCTGATAGAATCTGTCGTAGAACCACTGTCTGTCGGTGGGCAGCTGAACTGTATCGCCAACACAGATAATAGGACGGCCGCATACGTTAACGTCGAAAACACCGTTGCGGTCCTGATAGTCGCCTTCGCAATACACATCGCTGACATAGAGCACACGGTAAACTATACTACCGTCGGGGCAGAGACGCAAAGTCTCGCTGTTGCTGTTGCACACGCGATCCACAGTGTCACCGGTAAGACGATAATGGAACGGTGCTGTTCCTGTGAAGGAAACAGTCAGGTTGATACAACCGCCGTCGCAGATGCTATCGGAGCCTGTGGGTATTGTACATGTAGGACGAGGATATACAACAGCTTTCAGCGACGAGCCGTCGGCACTGTTGTAGTACATCGTTGTTGTGGTAGGATGAGCCACATTGCCCTGAACGGGAGTGGTATAGTTGGGGTTGGTGAACCAAGTACCGGAGTTGAACACCACGGAGTCGCCGTTACAGAGGTTGGTTTCGCCGCAGATGTTCACCAAAGCCCTGCCGGTGAGGTTGCCGGGTATTGCCTCGCACACCTCAAAACGCAGGTAAGTAACATGGTAATAAGTCGAAACCGAAGGAGAAACGGAAATATAAGCAGTGTCGCTGTTGGACACACGGTCTTGAGTGTCGCCTGTAATTCTATAATAGTACGGAGCTGTGCCGTGGAATACCACCATCAGACGTGCTGTCTCGCCAACACAAATTGTAGTGTCGCCGTAGATACGTGCTGTAGGTACCGGCTTGGGCTGTATCAGATACGGTTGGATATATCCGTTCATATTGGTATAAACCCACATGCGTTGGTCGGCATAAACAGTGTTGTTACGAACGGGATAACGCATTGCGGAGTCGTAATACCAATTGAAGCCTGCGGGCAGACGCAACGAGTCGTACTGGCAGGGAGCTTCGGGATATATATTATAATGTATAATAGCTTGAGCGATGAAACATCCGGAGCATACCGCACGAACTTCGATAGAGTCGTGGAGTTCGTCGTAAACTATGCCGTAGATTTCACCGGTAGAGTCGTTGAGCGACAATCCTCTCGGCAGTGAATTGGAGAAGAATGTGCAGCCGTTGGTGCTGTATTGGTTGGTTGCCGGAAGTATGCTTATATAGCGTCCGGTGGTGTCGTTAAGAGTTACGGGGTTGTATGTAAATGTGGTGCTGACCTGTGGCAGAGCTGTAACATTGAGCGGCACCACTTTGCGTACGCTGTCTTTAACAGCCACCGCACAAGCTGTATCGATATTCAATGGAACGCCCACATTGGCCGTGATACTTGCCACAGAAGGATTTGTAGAATGCCAATTCACATTGTAGCCCGTGCCGACGCTGAAGCACGAATTCACATTTTTGACATGATTTGTGGGGTTAGTCTCGTCCAAGAACACTGGAGTTGCAGCGAGTATCGCAATGGTATTATTGCGCAACGTAGTAGGACGCGGATACATGCCCGACTCTGCAGTGAAATAGGTTGCCGAGGGGTTGAAGGAGCCGCTGGTAAGATAAGAGGTACGTTTTGCGTAAGCAGCATTGTTGTTGTTGTAATACCAGTTGGGCATCGGACACATCAGAGAGTCGTAGTAGCTGCCTGTGGGAGCGTAGGTATAACCGTCGATACCGCCCTTGTAGGCACCGGAGCAGTTTACATATCCTGCATTGACATTATATTGGTTGTATGCGTAGCTTGAAGAGTAGGTATAGCCGCAGATACCGCCGGCGTAGTTAGATGCATTAACCGCACCTGCGTTGAGACAGCCGCGCACGTATGAAGGATAGCTGGAATAACCGTAGTTGTAACCGCAGATACCGCCCACGTAATTTGTTCCGCTTACTGTGCCTATATTAGCACACTCCTGTGCGTATGCGTTATAGCCGGAGGTTGTGTAGCCCAAACGACCAACAATACCGCCGATATAGTCGTTACCGGAGACATTTCCTGCGTTGGCGCAAGAAATTATGTAGGGCGCATAGCTTGTTGTGGATGTGGAAGTACCTTGGTGGAAACCTGTGATACCGCCAACATAGCTGGTGCCGTGCACATTACCATAGTTATTACATTTTCTTGTGGAGCCGGTGTAGTAGTAGCTCTCACCAACGATACCACCTGTCATATAAGATGCCGCTGTAATATTACCATAGTTGTTACAGCTGTCGATGGTGTATGTGCTGCTAACCGTGGTACCATAGCTGAAGCATCCCACAATACCGCCGGTACCATATGCTGTGCTGGCCACTGTTGTTCCTGAGTAGGTGGAGGTTACATCGCCGTAGTTGTTACAGCCCGATACAAGACCATAGTAGTAACAATAACCGATGATACCGCCTGTTGCATAGCTGCTAGCGGTTACATCGCCGTAGTTGTTGCAGAAACGGGCGCGGCAGTAGTAGCCGTAACCCGCAATACCACCTATATAATATGTACCGCTCACCGAGCCATAGTTTTCGCAGTTGCGAATTTCGTAAACACTGGTGAGGGTGCTCATTCCTGTATAGAAATAACCCACGATACCGCCGACATCATACGATGTGGCATTGATATCACCTCGGTTGACACAGTTGGTGATAAGCTGGTAGTAATAGTCGTAACCCGCAATACCGCCAACATAGTACGAAGCAGAAACATCACCCTGGTTCTCGGTATTTCTTATCACACCGTAGTAATATTTATAACCGATGATACCGGCTACATAACCCGAAGTTGAAGTAACATTGCCTGTGTTAAGACAGTTGGTGATGGTGTCGTAATAGTAGCCATAACCTGTGATACCGCCAGTGTATGAGGAGCCTTGAACAGTACCATGGTTCACGCAGCTGTCGAAAGTACAGTTGTAATATGCGTAACCTGCTATACCGCCATGGTACGAATACGATGTGCTAGCCACATTGGCGTAGTTGGTCAGATTATACATTTTTGTATAATTTGCGTAACCAACAATACCACCGCTATAGCTACCGCCGGTAACGCTGCCTCGGAGTATCACATGGTGTATTTCCGCCCTATCGGTTGCAGCAGGTCCCAGCACATAACCGAACAAACCTTGGTAGTTTGTGGTGTTGTTGAGGGTTATATTGCTTATAACTTTATTATTACCGTCGAAATGGCCTGAGAATGGTGTGGCTGCCGAAGCTCCGATGGGGTTCCACGGACTAAATCCCGACATATCCAAGTCGCGGACCACTTTGAAATACAATCCGGCGCAGTTCACACCCAGATTGACGATATCCGCCAGGGAGTCGAGAGTTGCGGGGTTACAAATGAGGTAGGGGTCCACCCTGGTTCCCGAACCACCGCAGAAGGTAGGCATAGCCAATACCATAATATCGACATGTTTCACAAGACTGTCCTGAGTGATACCCGACAGACGCACAGTAGATACTGTCGCAGGGTTGACCGTAGCTGCATTACCGGTAATGCTCACCAAAATTGGGTTACTGCTCTCCCAACGCACGTTGTTCTGTGTTCCCACGTAGAAACCGGTATCCACGGCTTGAATGGTCTGGTTGTTGCTCAAATGCACCCTTGTAGCTGCAAGTCTTGCTCCGATGGAGTCTGTTATGCCAGTAGGTATCGGGTACAAATCGTTGCTGACATTGGTGAAGCCTGTCAGGCTCAGCTGTCCGTTTATAAGATTGGCCGTCGGTTTTCCTTCGGTAGTTGCCGCTGTTGTGCCGTAAATCATACCTGTAGGACAGGTCTGGTTATCGTAATGACAGTTGCTACCTGAGCCATATCCGGTTATTGCGGCTATATTGGTGTATGTCGACCCACCTTTAACATTGTTAACGTTAAGGTTGTATGTAACGTATGACGAACCGGGGCTGTTGTATCCCGAGATACCTCCCACGTAGTTGCCGTTGGAGGTTACCAAACCGCCGTTAAGACAATAACGGACATAACCGCCGGTAGTGTTGTAACCGCAAATACCGCCTGTGTAGCTGCTGGTATTGTTCAAGGTTACATCGGCGGAGTTGGAGCAATATTGCAGATAAGTGTAATAGATGTAGCCTGCTATACCGCCCACATATGACGATTGCGATGAAACTGCTCCCGAGTTGACATTGTATTCCAAATAGGTATATGAACTTGAGATGCCGTAGCAATAACCAACGATACCGCCAGTATAAGAACTACCGGTAGATGAAACCAGTCCCCTGTTGCAACAACGTCTTATCACACCATAATTGTACAAACGGCCTGCAATACCGCCAGTGTTGTTGTAAGAGCTAACTGAACCATAGTTCGTACAACCTTCGATGGTGCAGTAATTATTGGCGCAGCCTGCTATACCGCCTGTATAATAGTAACCTATAACATTTGCCTCGTTTACACAGTTGAGGATGGAGGTCCTAGCCGAAGTGGAAGTGCCGTCTGCATAACCCACGATACCGCCAGTGTAATATTGGCTACTGTTGGCAATAACACAACCTTTTCCGTTTATACATCCGCGGATTGTGGAGTTGTTGGTTGCCTGTCCTGCAATACCGCCGTGGTAATATTGCGCTCCGGTAAGAGCACCGTTGTTGGTACAGTATTCTATTGTGGAATGGTTAGCAGTACCTACTATACCGCCATGATGCTGATAAGCACCCATAACGTAAGCGTTGTTGGTACAATGGCGAATGGTGGAGTTCATAGCCATACCTGCAATACCACCGGTGTTGTCGCCACCCGAGACGGTGCCAGCAACAGTAAGGGAGTCGATATAGCCGCCATCAACAACACCGAACAAACCTCGGTAGGCACTGGTGTTGTTGGCCATAACAAGATTGCTTATGGTATGGTTGGCGCCATAGAACGTGCCGCTGAAAGGAGTGTTGGCCGCCTGGCCTATTGGTGTGAACACACCCTGTGCGATTGGTATGTCAACCATCAGTTTGAAATATACGCCACTGAAGGAAACGCCGGCATTGACATACTGTGCCAACTGGCGCAGACGAGTTTCGTCGCATATCTGATACGGGTCGACCTGGGTACCGGTACCACCGCAGAAAGTTACGCCATACAGGTAACTTGTTTTTCTCCAACGGCTGTAGTCGTTAGTACCGCAAACGGAACGGACATAGATATCGTAAACCGTTCCGGCTGTAAGACCCGTGAGAGTGTAGGTGGGATTGGTGTTTACTGTCCTAAGTGTACCTGTTCCTTGAGTAAAGCCTTGCGGGCCGTATTCTATCTCCCACTGTGTGGCATTGCCCAGCTCTGTCCAAGTAACAGTGTTATTGGCCACAGCGAGGTTGGTTACGCCCCGACATCCCATTGGGGTCATAACAAGTCTTATATTATTCTTGTAAGCTGGCATAGTTCCCGAAGACGAGAATGTGCCTGTAATAGTATAAGGGCTTCCGTCATTATAGATATGCAGTGCCTGATTGGTTGCACTGGTGGTATACATAACATAAGAGCTGCCATCATAATCGCCGCTGTTATCGTGAACACAAACTAAAAGTGAGCTTACACCGTCATATTGGAATGGTGTCTGGAGATTGAATGTTGTCCATGTCCCGGAACCCGCATTGAAATTCATACTACCAGAGTAAACACGTGTCATTTGCGAATAGGGGACCCAGTCGGTAGAGCTTGAAAATGACGTACGCGGTACGTTGGCCATATAGATAGTGCAGTTTGTCTTGTACGATGTACCAGAACTATAGCCATACATAAAAGCCACCGAAGAAATTTCGTGCGGCACGCCACCGGCACCAATCTCAGCAGCAGTATAAATCTGCTGGGTATAGGTGTAGTTGTAAAAGTTGTTCAGTGGAAGATAATAGTAAGTAGAACCGGCAGTACCAATGGTCACCGTGGTTTGGGCATTTGCCACTCCTGCAGTCAGCACTATCGCTATACAAAGCAACAGAGCTTTATTCATCCTTCCTAAAACATTACGGGTATGTGTATGCATTGTAGTATGATTTGATTTCTTTGCGTTATTGTCTAAATTACCTCGTTCCATAGGGCATATCATTTATTGTCAACTAAATTAAAGAAACGACAAAATGCAGTTTCCCCGTCCGTTGGACAGGGTTTTCCCACAATTGCCATCGTATATAAAAGAACTTCCATGGTTCTTTTTTTATGTTCGTAATATATTTATTTTTAGTCTTTTATACTATCTTTTACCGTTATTTTGCTTTTATCGTTACGTGTGGTTATAATGCTGTAAACCAACTTGCAAAGATACATTTTTTTTACGAGTTTTCAAAATGTTTGGCCCAGTTTTTAATCCTATTCTCGGCCCTATTTTGATAACTTATTATTCTTCAATATTTTATATCTGTATTTTTCGTTATTATATACAACAATTTTTCTCTGTTAAACGAGACACTATATAGACACCCACAAAACAGATATTGCAACAGGGCAAAAACTTTTTTGTGCAAAACGCGAAAATGTCAAAGATTTTCGGTGCTGGAATGGATCATCGGAAATAATTGAAAGGGTTCCCCTAAAGGGGAACATTTGCAGGGCGGGATATATGCGGCGGAAAAAACACAATTCCTATGGAAAGGGTTCCCCTAAAGGGGAACGACAACCTCGTCAGAGGTTGCCTTTCAATAACAGCAACGGGAAAAGCGTAGGCGAAAAAACAACCTCGTTAGAGGTTGCCTTTCAATAACAGCAAGGGGTAATGCGAAGGGGGAAAACAACCTCGTCAGAGGTTGCCTTTCAATAACAACAAGGGGAAAAGCGTAGGCGAAAAAACAACCTCGTCAGAGGTCGCCTTTCAATTATTCAACAAATTATTTGGAATCATAATCTTCCAATGGTTTAAAAACATACCGTTTATCATAATCGATCCCGAACAATTCCAAGAAACGCAAATATTCGTCGTGGAATGTTTGTTTTGTGTGATGCGCCTCCTGATTTTGAACATAATCTGCAACGGTATGCAACTGTGATTTCGCATACGAGAAAGCCCCAAAGCCTTTTTGCCATGCAAAACGCGCAGAGACAAAATTCTTTTCGATAATCCAAAGAGCACTTGAACGTTTTACATCTCTAACAAGTTCTGATATCGACTGCTCCGGGGACATGCTTACCAAAATGTGTATATGATCTTCGACGCCGCCAATAGCACAAACCTTGTGGTTTCGTTGTTCAACAACACCAATGATATATTGATACAATTCCTGACGCCATGATTTTGCCAATACCGCTTGACGGTATTTCACCGCAAAAACCAAATGGATGTATATCTGACTATATGTATTTGCCATATCGTTTTTTTGTAAAACGGGGATTTGTTTGATTTATTGCGTGGGGAAACATATACGCGTCAACGGAAATGATAATTGAAAGGGCCAACGAAAGGGTTCCCCTAAAGGGGAACGTTTTGCGGGGCGGGATATATGCGCCGGAAAAAACACATTTTCTATGGAAAGGGTTCCCCTAAAGGGGAACATTTTGCGGGGCGGGATATATGCGGCGGAAAAAAACAATTTCTATGGAAAGGGTTCCCCTAAAGGGGAACGACAACCTCGTTAGAGGTTGCCTTTCAATAACAGCAATGGGTAATGCGTCGGCGAAAAAACAACCTCGTTAGAGGTTGCCTTTCAGTAACAGCAACGGGGAATGCGTCCAAGAAAAAAAACAACCTCGTCAGAGGTTGC
>DBXF01000016.1:0-10323 GCA_002309295.1 Bacteroidales bacterium UBA1219
TTTTATTTTTTTTATTTTTTTTTGAAATGTTGTGCTGTATTGAAAATCAAGTCGTTGTATATTTGTAGCGATGACGGTTGATTTGTAAAAAATTGTTAATGAACGGATTTGAACAAAGTGTGGGATGTGGCGAGTTGATGTTGAAAAAATAATATTTTTTACTATGGTAGAAAAAATAATACTAAAAAATTTTTTTGCCGACGAAAAAAGTGATGAAAAACACACAATAATCCACAAGCCGTTGAAGAATAGCAAAATGGATTGGCTATGGATAAAAAGCACTGGTGTATTTATTTGTAAATCAGTAGTTTATTGGAAATATTTGATTTGTAAATGCTTGCAAAAAACAGCTCGATTTAAGTTTTTGAAACACAACTTTATGCCATAAAAATGAAAAAAAGTAGATAAAAAAGTGATAAAAAAATGTCGAACTCTTTTTTTTATGAAAATAAATTTGTATATTGCCGCAAAAATGGGGTGGGGGAGTTAAAAGAGTGTTTTTTAGTTATTTAAGAGATGGGGTTTTGGGGTGGTCTTAAAGAGTCGCTTGATGTTTACAAAAAAAAAATGAAACTGCCAAATTTTTTTTTAAACCGCCAAAAAAATTATTCTTAATACCTTTGCATACAACCAACAAAAACAAGTGAAACAGGATATTATTCAGAAAAACAACTATTAAGAACAATGACAAGCGAAAAAGATTCTACGAAAGTTTGGAACAATTGTCTGGCAGTTATTAAAGACGTTATTCCGCCCGAGATGTTCAAAACATGGTTCGAGCCCATCGAACCCGTCAGTCTGGTGGAAGAATCCAACAACACGGTGCTTACGCTCAGGCTTCCGAGCCACTACTATTGTGAGTACCTCGACGCTCAATACTCCGACATACTCCGCCGGACAATAAAAAAAGAATTAGGCCCGTCGGGCAGGTTAAGATACAATATTAAAATGGTTATGGACGAAGACAAAAAACCTATTGCAACAGTAAACCTCCCATCCCAGGGACTGAAAAAACAAGAAAATCCCCCGGTAGCCGTACCGCGTCCCGTTAAGCAGGGAGCCGGCGGTTTGGATCCGTGGCTCATTCCAGGAATGCAGAAACTCAGGATAAACTCCCAGCTCAACGAGTCGTGGCGTCTCGAGAACTTCGTCGAAGGCGAATGCAACCGCCTCGCACGCAGCGCCGGTTTCACCATAGCTCAAAATCCTGGAAAAACCTCCTTCAACCCACTCCTTATCTATGGCAATAGCGGTCTCGGCAAATCGCACCTCGCCACCGCCATCGGTTGGAAAACCAAAGAACTCCACTCCGACAAAGTGGTGCTCTACGTCACCTCCGACCAGTTTATGAGACAGTACACCACTTCATCGCAGGACGGCACCACCAACGACTTCATCCACTTCTACGAACTTGTCGACGTTCTCATTATCGACGACATACAGTTCTGGGCCAACCGCGCTCCCAAAACTCAGGAAGCTTTCTTCCAGATTTTCAACCACCTGCACCAACAGAAAAAACAGATTATCATCACTTCCGACAAGGCTCCCTCGGAACTCACCGGCATCGAAGACCGCATCGTTAACCGCCTGAAATGGGGCCTCCAAGCCGACCTGCAAGTCCCCGACGTGGAGACACGTATCAACATACTGAAACAAAAACTCGCTCAGGACGGCATCGAAATGCCTTACTCCGTAATCGAACATATTGCTTACAATATCAACACCAACGTCCGCGAACTCGAAGGCGCTCTGGTAACCCTCATGGCACAGTCGTCGCTCAACAAGAAGGAGATAACTTTCGAACTCGCCAAACAGATGATAGAAAAGTTCGTGAAAAACACCTCCCGCGACATCACCATCGACTACATACAGAAAGTCGTTTGCGACTACTTCAACCTATCCGTCGAAAGCCTACAGTCGCGCACCCGCAAACGCGAAATTGTGCAGGCTCGTCAGCTAGCCATGTACTTCGCTAAGCAATACACCAAATCGCCCCTCTCCATGATCGGGCTGCAATGCGGCAACAAGGACCACGCAACGGTGCTGCACGCCTGCAAACAAGTGAGCAACCTTATCGAAACCGACAAGCAATTCCGCTCTTGGGCAGAGGATATAAGCAAAAAAATACAGCAATAACAACGGCGGACTTCCAAATAATTTAAAATGTAAACGCTTGATATAGAAATGTAACTTGTTGATTAATAGATTGTTAAAAAATGGACGGAGAACTTTTGCCAAAAAAAAATCCCGTCCGTTTTTTTTTGTCAAAAAAAATATGTAAGTTTGCAATTACATTCTTAAATTAAAAAAACAATATTACACACTGTCAAACCACAACAAACTAATGGAAGAAACAAACCAAAATCTTCAACCCGAAAACACCGACGCATTAAACCAACAAGCAGAAGAAACCATGCCTGTGCAGGACAACTCTGCCACAACCGAAACCGCTGCGGCTCCCGAAACACCTGCCCAAGACACCGCTGAATCTCAGCCGCAACCCGAACAGCAGGAAGAGAAACCTGCCGAGGAACCTTTTGTGGAGCCTCAGGTGGACTACTCGTCGTACACCCGCGAACAGTTGGTGGATGAATTAAGAGAACTCCTCCAACTCGATATACCCAAGATACGTAACCGAGTGCTGGCCATAAAACAGCAATTTGCCGAAAAAACCGCCCAACTGCCCGCCCCCGAACCCGATGCCGACAATCAGCCCACCGACCCGACTGCCGAGGTTTACGAAGAACTCTATAACCAATACCGCAGAAAACGTCAGAAACATATAAAGGAACTCGAGGAACAGAAACAGCAGAACCTGCAGCAGAAAAACCAACTCCTCGACGAACTCCGCGAACTCATCAACAGCAACGACTCCCTCAAGGCATCGCACGACAAATTCAACGCAATACAGGAACGCTGGAAAGCCATAGGCGACGTGCCCCGCAGCGAGATAAACAACCTATGGAGCAACTACCACTTCCTTATCGAGCAGTTTTTCACCAAAGTGAAGATTAACAAGGAACTACGCGACAAAGACCTCAAAGCCAACCTCGAACAAAAAATAACCATCTGCGAAAAAACCGAAGCCCTGATAATGGAACCTTCGGTCAACAAAGCTTTCAAGCAGCTGCAGCAATACAAGGAACAATGGCGCGAGATAGGCCCCGTGCCGTCGGAACAGAACGACGAGATTTGGGAACGTTTCCGCAGCGCCGCCGATAAGATAGACCAGCGCCGTCGCGAACACTATAGCCACATGCAGGAGGAGATGGAACATAATCTCCTCGCCAAGACCGAACTCTGCGAAAAAGCCGAAGCCCTCGCTGAAGCACAGCCGCAGCTCATCAAGGAATGGAACGACAAAACCACAGAGATGGACGAATACCTCAAACTGTGGAAATCGATAGGCCCGGTGCCGCGCGAGCACAACGACGCCATCTGGCAACGCTTCACCGCTGCCATGTCCAAATTCCATCAAAACAAAAACGAATACCTCGGACAGGTGCGCTCGCAGCAGACCGAAAACTACAACCGCAAGATCGACCTCTGCATAAAAGCCGAAAACCTCGCCGAAAACACCGACAAGGAATGGCGCAAAGCCACCGATGAAATCCTCGAACTCCAGAAAGAGTGGAAAACCATAGGCTCGGTGTCCAAAAAACTCTCCGAAAAAGTTTGGCAGCGTTTCCGCTCGGCTTGCGACAAATTCTTCGAACGTAAAGCCGAATTCTACAACTCCCGTAAAGGCGAAGGGGAGGAGAACGTGGCCAAGAGAAAAGCCCTTGTCGAAGAACTTAAGAACTGCCAGTTCGGCGACGACAACGCCAAAAATCTGGAAATGATACAGGCGCTTCAACGCCAGTGGAACGAGATAGGTTTCACTCCCGCCGACAAAAAAGCACAACTGCAGCAGGAATTCAACGACATTGTCAACTCCCATTTCGAAAAACTGAAAATCGACGCCTACACACTCGCCGAAAACGACACCCATACCGACCTCTCGCCCGAAGCCGCCCGCCGTCTCCGCGACGAAATCGACAAACTGAAAACCGAAGTGACCACGTGGGAAAACAACCTCGGGTTCCTCGCCAACTCAAAACAGGCCACACTTCTCAAAGAAGAATTCGACAAAAAAATTAAGTCCGCCCGTCAGCGCATAGCTTTCCTCGAAGCCAAACTGAAAATGGCCTCGCAGAAGAAAAACGACGACAAGAACGAAAAAGACAAAGCCAAGAAATAGCTTTGCACTTGCTCCCCCCAACTACCCGCCGGACTTGCCCGGAACGGTGAACACTTTTTTGTAACATATTGACTTGGAATTGGTCTATATATAAAACATAACACCTGAATATATGACAAGCGATAGTAGATATTTCGGAAAAAGGAACAGACTGCTTGCCCTATTGTTGTGTATAGCGATAAGCTTTGGCGCGGCGATAGCCCAAAATGCCCCGACCGGATGTCCTAGCATACATCCCGCAGGCACTGTGAGCGGTGCCGACACCACCATACAAGGCGGCGGATGCCTGTGGCTCCACGCCGACGTAACAGCCACGGCAACAACAGCCAACGACTACACAGTTTCACAAATTCAATACAACCCGCCTTTTTCCTATACTGCTGGAAACCAAATAAGCCTCAACCAGGACGACTACTATGCTGCTATTATTAATTTGCCCTTTGCATTCTGTTTCTACGGGCAAACTTACCGGCAGGCTTGCGTGGGAGCCAACGGCGTGGTGTCGTTCAATGCGGGCAACAACGGACAATACTGTGCATATAGCTACTCTTCAAACTTGCCAATACCCAATGCTGGATTTCCGCAGTCTCTCCTCAATTCAATTTACGGTGTTTGCGAAGACATCTGGCCGGGACACTCCTCAGGAGGAGGAAGGATATTCCAAGGGGTGCTGGGTTCATATCCCTGTCGTACCGCATGTATAAGTTACGACCAGTGCCCGCTTTACGGCAATTACACTACTCATAATTCCTATCAGATAGTGCTTTACGAAGGCACCAACATTATCGACGTGTATATCCACGAACGCAACTGCTGCTCATCAACCAACAACGGTTACGGACTTGTCGGAGTCCAGAACGCCACAGGCACCATGGCTGTGGCAGCGCCCAACCGCAACGGCGGAACATGGACTGCTTACAACGAAGCATGGCGTTTCACCCCAACAGGAACACCGAACTATATTGTTACTTGGTACGACGGCACCGACACATCCTCAATCACAGGTACCATTCTCGGCCACGACACCATCCGCAGCGACACCGCCGTTTCGCGTATCTATGTGTGCCCCCGCGGCGCTAACGTTTTTACCGCCCGTCTGCGTTACACTGCCTGCAACGGCGACCATTTCGACATCATCAATACCACCACTATTACAAGCAGCGAGGTGACCTTCAAAGACACATCGTTCTGCCACTCGGGGCCATACGTCTTCCACGGGCGCACCCTTACCCGCTCGGGAATGTACTACGACACCATCCGCAACTCCGCAGGCTGCGACAGCATTGTGGAACGCCTGCATCTGAAACTCGCCACAACCTACACCGACCGTGTGTCGGCCTGCAACCAATACACATGGATGGACGGCGAGACATACACACATAGCACCAACACGCCCACATTCCATCTTCAAAACCATCTGGGCTGCGACAGCACCATAACCCTCAACCTTATTATCGAAAACACAAGTCGCGACACCATCTACGACACCATCTGCAACAATACCTCCTACTATTTTGCGGGCAATTATCTTACCGAGCCCGGCGTATATTACGACAGCAACACTACCGCACACGGCTGCGACAGCATAACGGTACTTTTTCTCGAAAAACTGTTCGTCAATTTTCCATCGCTACAGCCCGACGTGAGCATCGAGGAGATATGCCTCGGCACTACAATATCTCGCACCGATGTCAGTAGCGAGACTCAAGGCAATACCTACTTTTGGGTTTGGGGCGACGGCTACACCAACACCACACGCGGCGGCGAAAGTGTGTCGCACACCTATTCCGTCCCGGGCACATACAACGTGCTTTGCGCAATTCTCGCACCCAACGGATGTCGCGACTCCGTCTATTTCCGTGTTGTGGTTTACGACTACAGTCGCGCTTCTTTCTCGTGGGATCCGCCAATAATCACAATGCTTTCGCCCAATGTGTATTTCCACAACCTCACTCGGCCGCACGACCCTCAGCGCAACAATTACCTCTGGCATATCTTTAGCGACGACACCCCAACAGGCACGCCGGTGGAACTTAACGATTATGAGCCACAATACCAGTGGCAGATTACCGGCAACGATGTGGGCAACTACCTCGTCCGCCTGATTGCCTTTACGTCGTACACCAAAAACGACGGCACTCAGCTTGTCTGCTCCGACACCACCGAAACGTTGATATACATAACCAACGACTTCCTGCAGTTCCCAAACACCGTGTCTGCCAACGGCGACGGCATCAACGATATCTTTGAGATAAAGAACCTTATCGAAGGCCGTGGATTCACCGACACCGAGCTTTATATCTACAACAGCTGGGGAAGAAAAGTGTTTTACAAGAAAAACATCACAAAAAAGGAAGATTTCTGGGATCCCGCACTCAACAACGACCCCTCGGGCACCTATTATTACCGATTCTCGGCAAAAGGTTACAAAGGCAATGTGCAGCGAAATGGAACCGTGGAGGTTCTGCGATAGCCGATGCCGTTCTTATGCCCATTTTTTTTAATAAAAAACTGTTGCAATAACTGCAGCAGAGTGTCTATTTGTATGAAAAACAAACAGCCATGCAAAGGTCTTAGCATAAAACCGAACATTAAAATAATGCAAAGTTTCTGTGCTAAGTTTTTGTGCGATAAGTAATTATAAATGCAAGGTTGGTAAAAAACGCCGAAAAACTTGCATATTTCGCAAAAAAAACGTACTTTTGCAGTTTGGTAGTTGAAAAAAAATAGCATCAACGAAAAACAGACATTGATATGAAAAATAGGAAACAAAGCGCATGCGGGATACTGACCTTGGCCTTTTTGCTGATGTTGGCTTGTTTCACAAATGCAGAGGCTCAGGGTATTATTCGTTCTGGATGTCCTACAATAGAAACAAGGGCTACAGAACTCGGAAGTCCTAACCTCGACACCACCCTGCATTGTGGAGAATGTGTTTGGCTGAAGGCAAAGACAAATGCCACTGCTACCACTGCCAACGACTATACTGTTATGTCGATACCTTACAGACCGCCATTCCCGTATGTGGGCGGGGGATTGCGACTTGTAAACCTTACCGGCGACGACTATTATGCCGACACTATAAATCTGCCCTTCGATTTCTGTTTTTACGGCAACACATATCATACTTGTGTGGTGGGAACCAACGGCATAGTAACTTTCGACTTGAACCAGGCCGGACAATGGTGCCCTTACAGTTTCTATACTGGATGTCCCATCCCTAACGTAAATTTCGAACCCGACGCTCTCAATGCAATATACGGCGTTTATGAGGATATCTATCCCGGAGCCAACGGCGGAGCCATCTACATGGGAGTGCTCGGCGAATATCCCTGTCGCGCTGCATGCTTCAGCTTCTACCGCTGCCCGTTGTTCGGCAATACCGACTCTACAAACACTTCAATGATAGTGTTGTATGAAGGTACAAATATCATCGACGTTTATATCGAAAATCACACGGCTTTCGGAAGTACAAACAATGGCGAAGCTCTTGTGGGAATCCAAAATGCCACAGGTACATTCGGACTGTCTCCTCAAGGACGCAACGGTGGTCATTGGAGATGCACCCGCGAGGCATGGCGTTTCACCCCCACTGGAACTCCCGACTACACCGTTACTTGGTACCAAGGCTCCGACACCAATGGCCGTCGCTTGTTCAGCGAACGTATTCAAAGCGACACGGCCATCTCGCGCTGGCGCGTATGTCCCACCGAACCAATGGATTATACCGCACGTATGGAGTACCGAGCCTGCAACGGCGACGTTTTCGATATGTCCAGCACCGTGCATATCAACGCCGACACTATCAAACGCGAGTACTACGACACTTGTAGCGACACGCCAATCATGTTTGGCGGTGTGATGCGTTATACCACAGGCATTTATTATGATACCGTAAAACGTCGTAACAACATTTTGTGCGATAGCATTATTCGCGAACTCAACTTCGGCAGAATCTCCCACTCTTGGGACAGCGTGGTGGCGTGCATTCGTTATGTATGGAGAGACGGAAAAACCTACACTCGTAGCACAGTGCTCCCGACATTCCTCGCCAAAAACGACATAGGATGCGACAGTATCATTCACCTGCATCTTACAATGGACTACACATACAGGGATACCCTGTTCGACACAATATGCGAAGGACAACAGTCGTTCCTGTTCGGCAACGCATATTCACGACCGGGACGTTATATCGACACTATGATCTCGCACTACGGCTGCGACAGTATCAAAATGTTGGACCTCGTAGTTATCCCCAAGCCTGAAGTTACTCTGCACAACGTCGGTTTCGATTGCGAGACACAGACTTTCGGACTGCTTGTGCAAACCACCGACGACACTATGTTCCATTGGTTGTCGTATCCATACGACCTGTCGCTCGAAGGTCAGGAACGCCAACAACTTGTGCATGTGGCACCTGTACGTCCTACGACATATACCGTTTCGGCCGGCCGTACCGATTTCAGCCCAGCCTGCGAGGTGCGCGAGAGTATCCTTGTCAACCCCTCGCCACGACTGGAGGCGCGTATACTTCGTACACCAGAATATGTGATGTCGTACAACACACAAATGAAATTCACCGACGTCAGCCTCGGACATGTCGTTGAACGCTGGTGGACTTGCGAGAAAAAGGACAATGTGGATACACATTCGTATACCTATTATAATTACCCCGAAAATTCCGACAGCACTTGGGTGAAACTTGTTGTCCGCAACGAATATCTCTGCTACGATAGCACCACGCAGATTATCAGGATGAACTACCACGGCGGTGGCGGTGAAGGCGGCGACACCAACCATATCGGCAACCGCGGTGAGATATGGCTGCCAAATGCTTTCTCGCCAGATTTGCCCACCAACAAGTACTTTATGGCAAAGGGCATAGGCATATTGGAATTCCATATCACTCTTTACAACCGCGCCGGAATGAAAGTGTATGAGTCGGACGACATCAACGAAAAATGGGACGGTACATACAACGGACAAATCTGTCAGGCGGGAGTGTATTCCTACTTGTTGCGATTTGTAAGTCAAGAACAGCCCGGAGTGGAGCAGACCCGAAAAGGCTCGGTGCTCCTTGTAAGGTAAAAATAAGAATGTATTATAGCTAAGCGACTAAAATTTAGTCGCTTAGATTTTTAAATAAGATATAGATAATAGACGTAATAATAAAAAACTAAAAGAGACAAAAAAATGACAAAGTATGTTTACACTTTCGGCGGAAAGACAGCCGAAGGAACAGCAGCAATGAAGAACCTGCTGGGAGGAAAAGGAGCCAACTTGGCTGAAATGTGTTTGCTGGGACTCCCCGTGCCCGCTGGACTCACAATTACTACGGACTGCTGCACCGATTACTATGCTAACAATTGCCAACTGCCCGCATCACTGATGGACGAAGTGTGGAAAGGAATGCAGAATATCGAAAATCTTATGGGTATGAAATACGACGACCCCGAGAATCCTCTTCTCGTGTCGTGCCGTTCCGGTGCCCGCACCTCTATGCCTGGTATGATGGACACCGTCCTGAACATCGGCCTCAGCACCAAAACAATACCCGGTCTTATCAAGAAAACCAACAACCCCCGTTTCGTTTACGACTCCTACCGTCGTCTGATAATGATGTACGCCGACGTGGTGATGGAGAAATCCGAAGGCATCGAGCCCGAAGATGGCAAGGGTATCCGCAAACAGCTCGACGATATGTTCGACGCTTTCAAGGAAAAACGTGGCTACAAGGTTGACACCGAAGTTACAGCCGAAGAGCTGAAAGAACTTGCCGAACAGTTCAAGGCAAAAATCAAAGAGGTTCTCGGCGTGGCTTTCCCCGACGACGCTAAAGAACAACTCATTGGCGGTATCAAAGCCGTGTTCAAATCGTGGAACGGCAAGAAAGCCATCTCCTACCGTCGTATCGAAAGTATCCCCGACGACTGGGGCACAGCTGTTAACGTACAGGCTATGGTGTTCGGTAACATGGGCGACAACTCCGCTACCGGCGTTGCTTTCACCCGTAACCCCGCCAACGGCGACAACAAATTCTACGGCGAATGGCTTATCAACGCACAGGGCGAAGACGTGGT
>DBXF01000016.1:10455-10814 GCA_002309295.1 Bacteroidales bacterium UBA1219
ATCGAGTTCACCATCCAGGACGGCAAACTGTACATGCTGCAGTGCCGCGTAGGAAAACGCACCGGCTTGGCCGCCCTTACAATGGCCAACGACATGCTCAACGAAGGCCTTATCGACGAAAAGACCGTTGTTATGCGCGTTTCTCCCACACAACTCGACGAACTTCTGCACCCCATCCTCGACGCCGAAGCCGAGAAAAAATGCACCGTTATCGCCAAAGGTCTGCCCGCAGGTCCTGGCGGCGCTGTTGGCGTAATAGCCCTCACCAGCGAGAAAGCCAAGGAATACCAGGCTGCCGGTGTTAAGAACATCCTTGTCCGTGAGGAAACCAACCCCGAGGATGTCGAGGGTATGCGTGC
>DBXF01000016.1:10993-11181 GCA_002309295.1 Bacteroidales bacterium UBA1219
ACCATCAACGGCAAGGTGTTCCACGAAGGCGACCTGCTGAGCCTCAACGGCACGAAGGGCTACGTCTATGACGAAGAGGTGAAGATGATCGACGCCACCGAGAACCCCCTGTTCCAGGAGTTCATGAAGCTGGTGGACAAATACCGCAAGATGGGGGTGCGTACCAACGCCGACAACCCCGCCGACGC
>DBXF01000092.1:0-7820 GCA_002309295.1 Bacteroidales bacterium UBA1219
TAGCCACGGTGTGTGGCCAGGTCGAAGGCGCAGCTCAGACCCTTCTGTCCGGCTGCGATGTTGCGGCGGTAGAAGGCGTTACTCTCTTCGGCGGTGCTGAATCCTGCGTATTGACGGATGGTCCACGGACGCATCACATACATTGTGGAATAAGGTCCGCGCAGGAAAGGCGCAATGCCGGCGGCGTAGTTCAGGTGCTCCATGCCGAGCAGGTCGCAGTCGCCGTAAACGGGTTTCACGTCAATCTGCTCCGGAGTCGTCCAGTTCTTCTCTATTTTCTCGTTTTTCTGCCAATCGGAAAAGGACTCGTGCCCCTTTTCGTTCGACTTAAAATCGACTTTTGAAAAATCTATTCTCATTATCAGTAGCTTATATTTTTGTTTAAACAAAATGCAAAATGCAAATATACGATTTTTTTTGGAATTCGGAGTCCGTAGTTCGGAATTCGGAAGTTTTTTTTCGTATTTCGTATGTAGGGACACACGGCTGTGCGTCCGAAAAAAAACACCGAAACATTTTTTGACCGCGGATATCACGGATAATATTTCTGATTTCGGAACCTTTAGCTCGGCGTAGCCAATTATGGGGCAAGGGGTAATGGCCACTGAAAAAACTTTTCACTAATCACTAATCACTTTTCACTAAAAAATCGTATCTTTGCACCGCGTATAGAAACACATTTTATGCAAAAACCGCTTGTAAAAAACATATACCTCAACTGGGTTCTGCGCATAGCGGTGGGACTGGTTTTCGTGCTGTCGGCGGTGCTTAAATACCTGTCGATAGACAGTTTCGACATGTATGTGTACGAGCACGGACTGTTCGGATATGAGATTACCGAAAGCCTCACCCGCTGTCTGGTGGCGGCGGAGCTGTGTCTTGGCATTTTCTTGATAATCGGCGTGTTCCCGCGTTTCACCAAATACACCATGCTCCTGTTTCTGACAGCTTTCACGGTGTATCTGCTGCTTTTGCCCGCTGTTTTCGGCATCGAAAGCGAGAACTGCCACTGTTTCGGCGAATTGATATCGTTCAACCGCTGGCAGTCCATCGTCAAAAATCTGATACTCATAGCGTTGCTCCTACTCTACAACCCCACCTTGGGATGGCATTTCCGTTGGCCGAAGATTGCCTTTGCCGTGACGGCGGTGGCATCGCTGGTGGCGGTGTTCGCACTGATAACGCCCTCCTACATCGACACAGCCCTTTATGGCAAGACCATCACCATCGACGACGAGCTTTTCCGCACCACGATGAGCGAGACCGAGGGCGGCGAGACGTTCCTGCAGGGCAGACAGATTGTATGTTTCTACTCCACCGCCTGCGGATATTGCCGCAAGTCGGCCAAGAAAGTGCATCTGGCCATGCGTCAGGCCGATATCCCTTCGGACAAGGTGCGCATCGTTTTCTGGCACACCGACAAATCGAAACCCATCTCGCTTTTCTTCGAAAAAGCAAAAGTCCCTGAAATCGAACACATTACGATAGACGCCGAGACTTTCCTCAACATCACCAACGGCGTGATGCCCCTGATAGCTTTCGTAAACGACGGCACGGTGGCCGAATGCCACAAATACATCGAACTGAACGAGAGGCAGATGAAGGACTTTCTTACTGAAAAATA
Source organism: Bacteroidales bacterium UBA1219 (assembly GCA_002309295.1). Lineage (GTDB taxonomy): Bacteria > Bacteroidota > Bacteroidia > Bacteroidales > P3 > UBA1219. The sequence continues at coordinate 1,625 of DBXF01000092.1, forward strand.
AACATTTAAAGATATGATTTACGATTTCACCTACTGCAACCCGACCAAAATTTATTTTGGCAAAAAAGCCATCGACAACCTGCCTGCCGAACTTGCCAACTACGGCAAGAACATCCTGCTGGTGTATGGCAAGAATTCCATCAAAAAGAACGGCCTTTACGACATTATTATTAAGATGTTGGCCGATGCCGGCAAAAACGTTGTCGAGCTGCCGGGCATCAACTCCAACCCGCGTTACACACAGGTGCTCGAAGGGGCACGCCTGGTGCGCGAAAACTCTGTGGACCTGATACTTGCCGTCGGTGGCGGCAGTGTGGTGGACTGCTCCAAAGGCATCTCCGCGGCGGCCTACTGCGAGGGCGACCCGTGGCAACACTACTGGGTGAATCAGGAACCTGTGACCAACAAAGTGGTGCCCGTGGCCTCGGTGCTTACCATGACCGGCACCGCCAGCGAGATGAACGGCGGCTCGGTTATCACCAACGAAGCCGAAAAACTGAAGCTGGGACGCGTGTTCCCGCTGGAGCTGATGTCTCCCAAGTTCTCCATCCTCAACCCCGAATATACCTACACCGTGCCAAAACACCAGATGGTGAGCGGCATTTTCGACATCTTCTCGCACCTTATGGAACAGTATTTCAGCGGCGACGACGACTGCACCAGCGACTATCTGCTCGAGGCCGTGATGCTGTCGCTTATCAACGCATCGCGCAAAGCCCTTGTAAATCCGCAGGACTACGAGGCACGAAGCAACATAATGTGGTGTGCCACAATGGGTTTGAACAAAATCCTCGCCCTCTCCAAGACTCAGGACTGGGAGGTGCATATGATTGAGCATCAGCTGGGAGCCTACACCGACTGTCCGCACGGCATCGGTCTGGCCATCATCTCGCCGTCGTACTACCGTCTTATATATAAGTACGGCCTGCATAAGTTCGTGCGTTACGCCCGCAACATCTGGCATGTCGACGACGCTTCGCTCAGCGACGAGCAGACCGCCCTTGAGGGCATCAACCGTTTGGAGGCTTTCATCGCCGAGCTGGGCATACCGCAGACACTGCGCGAAGTGGGCGCCACCGAGGAGATGCTCCCACTCATCGCCGAAAGCACCATAAAAGGCGGCGGCTACCACATAGTGAACACCGACGAGGTGCTACAGGTGCTGAAGAATTGTTTTTAGTCTAAGGTCGAAGGACGAAAGTCAAAGGTCGCTGGTCAGTGATTGATAAAGCGAAGGCGTTAAGATGTTAAGATGTGAAGGTGTTGAATTTTTGAGTCGTTTATCTGAATACTGACAACTGAATACTGAATACTAATTTTCAATTTTCAACTTTCAATTTTCAATTTTTTGAAATGCCAGTCTTTCGTCGCCGTTGGCGAGGTAGATGATTCCGCAGTAGCTGAAGCCGTTGGTTTCGGCTATATGCCGTAGAATGGGATTGCATCGGTGGGTGTCGAAACGTATGTTGTGGATGTTTTGCCACACCCAGTCGAAACATATTTTTCCCAGCCCTTTGTACCGTGGATTTCCTGCCAGCCGATGGATGGTGGCGTAGGGAAGGGTATCGTCGAGCCACTGGCCGTCGTAGATTGTTTTGTATGTGGGCTCTTCGCCTATTATCATGGCAAAGGTGGCCACGGGCTTGTCGCCATGGCAGATAAGGTAACTGTTGCTGTCGGCAATGTCGGCAAGAATTTGATTTTCCGTAGGATAGCCGTTCCATTGGAAAGTGTTGCCGTTGTTGCGCATGGTCTGTCGCCCCATTTCGAGAAGAGCCATTATCGCTGGCAGGTCGTCGGGAGTGGCGTGGCGGATAGTCATAATCAGTAGATGGTGTGGTGCATTTCGAGGTATTCGTCGAAAAGCTTGAGGCACTCGTCGCGGTCTATCTGAGTCATGTAGTCGCCCAGTTTGTCGCGTCCGCCGAAGATGGTGTCGAACTTGTCGTCGCGGAAGCCGATACGTCCGTTGTCGGCAATGGTGCAACCGTAGTATATCTTGCTGATATTAGCCCACATGCAGGCGCAGAGGCACATGTGGCAGGGCTCGCCGGTGGTGTACAGCTCGCATCCGCTGAGGTCGTAGCTGCGCAGCCGGCGCGCGGCCATGCGTATGGCGGAAATCTCGCCGTGGTGGGTGGGGTCGTTGATTTTAAGCACTTGGTTGTGGCCTTTGCCAATCACCACTCCGTCTTTGACGATAACTGCACCGAATGGGCCGCCTTCCTCGTCGCGGATACCCTTGCGCGCCTCTTCAATGGCTATTTGCATGTATTTGTTCATAATGTCAGTATTTTACGGAATAACGCAGGAAATGCGTTTCTATTTTGTGGGTGCGACAAAAAAAAGACGACGGACTTTCGCCCGCCGTCACTTAATTTATTGCAATTATGAAACACTTTTATCTTTGTTTAACCACTTTGCGGAGCACAGTGCCCTGTTCGGTGGTGATACGCATAGTGTAGAGTCCTTTGCGCATGGCCGAGATGTCGAGTGTGAAGGTGTTGTCGGCCGAAAGCACGCGGCGTCCCATGTTGTCGTACACCTCTACGTGGCGCACTTCTTCGGAGAAATTAACTGTTCCGGTGGTAGGGTTGGGGAACACTTTTACATTGGGAGCGGTCTTGGTTTCGGGCTGTTCGATGCCGTCCTTGCCGAGTTCCACCATAAATTGGAAATAGTATTCAATTTCGCACTGGTGGTTGCTTGTCATGGCCGGACACACATGTCCGTCGGTGAAAGTGCCGAGGTAGTGTACTTGCAGAGTGTCGTTGGGGTTGAGGCAGCGTTGGCGGGCTTTGTAGATAGTGCCGCCTGTTGTCTGCATGGCAATCCAGAAAGGTGCGCCTGTTATGGTGTAGGGGATGGAGAGTGTAACAATCTGATCAATGTCGGGATTTGCTACTTGATAGGTTTCGGTGTAAGCCACACGTCCAAGGACACGCGTGGTGTCGCAATTGCCGTCGGCGAGGTTTTGTGTGAAATCAACGTTGCGGAAGAATTTGATGTTGAAAGTGGCGTTGTTGTAGCCGGGGTAACGCACTCTGGTCTTGAACTTTATGTGGGTTATCTTGTCGCCGATGGCGAAATTGCCGTACGATTCGGGACGTATGATAACCATATTCTGCGTGGTGGCCATCACAGTTTCCTCTGTCTCAATCACATCGTTGCCGTACCAACCGCCGTTACTGTGGTTGACATCGGGTTGCGACACGTATATTGTAACCTGTTGCGAATCCTGAGTGATGTAAACAAAGCCGTTGCGCGACTGGCCTGTGTTGTTTTCGGTGGCTGTTATCACTATCGCCGTGCTGTCGCCCAGGCCGGGGCCCGAGGTGCGCGACAGGGTGATCCATCGTTGGTCGGTGCGTGCTGTCCAGTTGCTGCTGTCGAGGGGTGCGCTATATACTGTCGACGACGCAGTGCCGCCGGCACCGGCAATCTCCACTTCCGTCGGCGTTACGTGCATCAGGTTGCTGTCGGGTTCCATGCCTATGATGGCGCGCTGGCCTTCGTTGAACACATGCGAGGGGTTGAGGTTGCTCAGCTGGTAATAGCCGTCGCCACTTCCGCCCCATCCCCAGTTGAAATGGAAACGGTCGAGGGTGTCGTAGCCGTCGCAAACAAAGGCGTGTCCCACTATGTCGTTGGTGTCGGTGTAGTCGTAGCCTGTGTAAACCACGGGACGGCCGTTGTCGAGTTCGTAGCGGATGGCCTCAGTCCACAGCGAATCGGTGTAGGTGGAGTCGTCGCGCCAGATGGAATGAAGGCTTTTCTTGTATCCGAAAAAGTTCTTGAAAGCATATTCCGAAGTGCCGTAGCGGGCGCCGTTTACAGAGGCGGAACTGCCGTCGGTGCCGTAGTACATATTGCACGAAGCACCGCAGTGGAACATCAGTGTGGCTACGGCATTGGCCTGTGCGTAGGGTGTGGTGGAGCCCAGTTGGTTAACCATATTGGCCCAGTCGTAAGTGGTGTTGTTGAAATAGGCTGTTATTGTGCCGTATTTATCGTGGCTGTACGAATTGGTGCCAATGCCAATGGCGGGGTGGTTCCAGTATTTGAGGGCTTGTGCCATGGCCACTGCCACGCATCCGGCATAGGTGCGCTCTTTTTTCACGGCATCGTATGGACACAGGTCGTTGTATATGGGCGACTGGTTCCATTTGGTGGTGAGCATGGGACGTACGAAGTTGTTGCTTTTCTCCACACCTATGTTGTCCGAAAGGTAATGCTGCCATTGGGCGGTGATTTCGGGAGTGGGTTTTACGTCGTGCGAGACGCAGTAGCGTATCTGACGGTCGTACCATTGCAGGAAAGTCTTAGTGGTTGCAGGAATCTGGTCGCTGCCGAAAGGGTCGGCGGGGGAGTAGGCAAGAATTGGCGTAACGCAGTCGTCGGCAGAAACGATTACGAAACCAAGTCCTACGCTGTTTTCAAAGATGTAGAAAGTGTTGAAACCTTCGGCACCCGAGAGGGGCGACAGTTGTAGACCGCACTCGATGCGGGAGGTCATGCTGTTGCTTTTCCAGAAGTTTTTCGCCACTTTCAGGGCCGTGCTCTGGTCCACAGGATTGGCTGTGGCAACTGCCGAAACAACGACTGCCAAAGCTAAAACGAGATGTTTGATTGCTTTCATATTTTTTTGTGTTTAATGTGCAAATTGAGGTGTTTAAAAACTGTCCGTGCGGATTGAATTAATAATTCATGTTTCTGCGGTAGGCAGTCATGGTGTTCATCAGTAGCGACACACGTGTCATTATTCCCACGCCGCCGGGCACGGGGGTGATGAAACTGCACTTGGGCATTACATTTTCGAAATCCACATCGCCGGTGATGTAGTAGCCTTTAGGATTCGAGGCATCTTCCACACGATGTATTCCCACATCCACCACCACGGCGCCTTCTTTCACCATGTCCTCGGTAACGAAATGTTTCTTGCCTATGGCGGCAACCAAAATGTCGGCCTGACGGGTGATGTCGGCGAGATTCTGTGTGCGGCTGTGGCAGAGGGTTACGGTGCAGTTGGCGTTGGCGGCGTTGCGCGAAAGCATTATAGCCATCGGGGTGCCCACTATGTTGCTACGGCCTATCACCACGCAGTGCTTGCCGGAGGTCTCGATGCCCGAGCGTTCGAGCAGCGTTTGTATGCCGTAGGGGGTGGCGGGCAGGAAGGTGGGCATTCCCAGCACCATCTTACCTACGTTAATGGGGTGGAAACCGTCCACGTCCTTGTCGGGATTGATGGCGTTGATAATGTTGTTTTCGTTGATATGCTTGGGCAACGGCAGTTGCACTATAAAGCCGTCCACCTCGGGGTCGTTGTTGAGGAAATTCACCACGTCGAGAAGCTCTTTCTCTGTCATGGTTGCGGGGTAGCGGTAAACGGAAGAGGTGAATCCCACGCTGTGGCTGTCCTTCTCCTTCGATGAAACATAAGTCTTGCTGGCGGGGTCCTCGCCGACAAGCACGGCTGCCAGATGCGGCGGACGCATCCCTTTTTCGGTGTTCAGACGTACTTCGTTGGCAATCTCATCTTTTATCTGTGCGGCTATTGTCTTGGCGTCAATTACAACTGTCTTCATATCAAAAAGTTATATTGTTCTTAAAACTACTATTTTCTGCGACGGGTGAAGTTTTGTAGGCTTTTGCTGCCTTTGTTGCTCACCATTTTCATCATTTTGCGAGTGTCCTCGAACTGTTTTATCAGTCGGTTCACCTCTTGTATGGAGCATCCGCTGCCGTTGGCGATGCGCAGTTTGCGGCTGCCGTTGAGTACCGAGGGGTTGCGGCGTTCGTAGGGCGTCATGGAACCGATGATGGCTTCGATGCTCTTGAAGGCGTCGTCGCCGATTTCCACGTCCTTGGTGAGTTTCGACATGCCAGGGATCATCCCGATAAGGTCTTTCATGTTGCCCATTTTCTTCACCTGTCCTATCTGCTTGATGAAATCCTCAAAATTGTACTCGTTTTTGACGATCTTTTTCTGTAGACGACGGGCTTCCATCTCGTCGTACTGCTCCTGTGCGCGCTCCACAAGGGTTACGATGTCGCCCATGCCGAGTATGCGGTTGGCCATACGTTCGGGGTGGAACACGTCGAGGGCGTCCATTTTCTCGCCCACGCCGACGAATTTGATGGGCTTGTCCACCACATAGCGTATGGTGAGTGCGGCGCCGCCGCGGGTGTCGCCGTC
>DBXF01000092.1:7832-19081 GCA_002309295.1 Bacteroidales bacterium UBA1219
TCCAGACGGTCGTTGAAGGCCTTGGCGGTGTTCACCGCGTCCTGACCGGTCATGGAGTCGACCACAAAGAGGGTTTCCTGTGGGTTGAGGGCTTTCTTGAGGTTGGCAATCTCGTCCATCATCTCCTCGTCCACGGCCAAGCGTCCGGCGGTATCCACGATAAGCACGTTGATATTCTTGAGTTTGGCTTCCTTGAGGGCGTTTTGGGCTATCTGTATGGGATTTTTGTTTTCGGGTTCGGAGTACACGGGCACGCCCACCTGTTCGCCAAGCACGTTGAGCTGTGTGATGGCGGCGGGACGGTACACGTCGCAGGCGGTGAGCATCACGCTTTTGTCGCGTTTGCTCTTCAGATGGTTGGCCAGTTTCGCCGAGAAGGTGGTTTTACCGGAGCCTTGCAAGCCAGCTACGAGAATCACGGCCGGACTGCCTTTCAGGTTGATGTCCACGGCTTCTTCGCCCATCAGTTTGGTGAGTTCGTCTTTCACTATTTTCACCATCAGCTGTCCGGGTTCGATGGAGCCAATAACGTTGCGGCCAAGGGCTTCGGCTTTCACTTTGTCGGTAAATTCCTTGGCAATGGGGTAGCTTACGTCGGCGTCGATAAGGGCACGGCGCACCTCTTTCACCGTCTCTGCTACGTTGATGTCGGTAATGGAGCCTTTTCCTTTCAGCACTTTGAAGGCTCTCTCCAGTTTTGAGCTTAAATTTTCGAACATATCTTTGTCGCCTATTTTTTTGCAAAAATACACTTTTTTTGCGAGATTGCGAAATCTTCAGACAAAGAAAAATATTTACATTTGCAATATTTTGATAATCAATAAGCTATGATAAGTATTGCATTTTTATTATATATAATGTGTGCTTTGGCGCAATTTTTTTTGAAAAAAAACGTAACCTTTTTTGAAAAAAAACGAAAAAATCCGATTGAACCGAGAAAGTTTTTTCGGGCGAATGCCATTTGTAGCGGTTCAAGAATAATAGATGTAACGATATGAAGCAGCTAAAAATAAATGTCTCCTACACGGAACGCAGTCAGGACAAGGCTTTCGACAAATACCTGCAGGATATTTGCAGCGAGAAACTCCTTACTCCCGACGAGGAGGTGCGTCTGGCACAGAAAATTCGCGAAGGCGACGAGGATGCACTTAACAAACTTATCAAGGCCAACCTGCGTTTTGTGGTTTCGGTGGCCAAGCAGTACCAAAACCAAGGTCTGGCATTGCCCGACCTTATCAACGAAGGCAATATCGGTCTTATCAAGGCCGCCAAGCGTTTCGACGAGACCCGCGGTTTTAAATTCATCTCCTACGCCGTGTGGTGGATACGCCAGTCGATACTTCAGGCCATAGCCGAGAATTCGCGCATAGTGCGTCTGCCGTCGAACCAGCTGGGAGTGTTGAACAAGATTAAGAAAGAGATTTCGCGACTGGAGCAGCAGTTGGAGCGTCCGCCGTCGGAAGCCGAAATTTCGGAACATCTGGATATGCCGATAGACAAAATCAAGAGCATACTCGAGAACTCCGGCCGCCATATCTCTATCGACGCTCCCCTCGCCTCCGACGAGGACACCAACTATATCGACGTGATGCCCAATGAGGACACCCCCGACACCGACGAGGGACTTCTGCACGAATCGCTTTCCACCGAGATAGAACGTTCGCTCTCCACCCTCGGCGACACAGAGCGCGGTGTGCTGAAAATGGTTTACGGCATCGGCTATCCGCACCCGCTCAGTCTCGACGAGATTGCAATAAAATTCAACCTCACCCGCGAACGTGTGCGCCAAATCAAGGAAAAAGCCCTGAAACGTCTGCGCCAAAGCACCAAGAGCAACAACCTCAAACCTTATTTGTAGGATATAAATTGTGTTTTTGGTAATTTGTCTGTTTTTGTATAAAAATGATAAGCAAACCACTAGGAATTGACTATATATGAAACAATTAAAGATAATACCGTCAATCACCAACCGCGAGGACAAGTCGCTGGACCATTATTTGCAGGACATCTGCAGCGAGAACCTGCTCACCCCCGACGAGGAGGTGCGTCTGGCGCAACGCATACGCGAAGGCGACGAGGAAGCCCTGGACCGCCTTGTGCGCTGCAACCTGCGTTTTGTGGTTTCGGTGGCCAAGCAGTACCAAAACCAAGGTCTTTCGTTGCCCGACCTTATCAACGAGGGCAACCTCGGTCTGATAAAGGCCGCCAAACGTTTCGACGAGACACGCGGTTTCAAGTTCATCTCCTACGCCGTGTGGTGGATCCGGCAGTCGATACTGCAGGCCATAGCCGACAACTCGCGCATGGTACGACTGCCTTCCAACCAGCTGGGAGTGCTTAGCAGGATAAAAAAAGAGGTGGCGCGTATGGAACAGGAGCTGCAACGCACGCCCTCCGACACCGAGATTGCCGAACACCTCGACATTCCTCTCGACAAGATACGCAGTGCCCTGAAAATATCCACCCGTCCTATCTCTATCGACGCTCCCCTCGCCACCGACGAGGATACCAACTACATCGACGTGATGCCCAACGAGGACACCCCCGATACCGACAACAGCCTTTTGCAGGAATCGCTTGCACAGGAGATAGAAAGGACTCTCTCAACCCTCGGCGACACAGAGCGTGGAGTGCTTAAGATGATATACGGCATCGGCTATCCTCATCCGCTCAGCCTCGACGAGATTGCAGTTACTTTCGACCTTACTCGCGAACGTGTGCGTCAGATAAAGGAAAAAGCACTGAAACGTCTGCGCCAAGGCACCAAAAGTAAAAACCTTAAACAATACCTGTAGAGAGTTCGGAATTTGAAATTGAAAAAAAGAGGCGATGTGAGCATCGCCTCTTTTTTTTGTTGGGTGGGGGAGGGAACTCTTAATCGAATACCTTCAAAATTTCGTTGCAATCCCGCGTTGCGTCGTCGCTGTTGAGTAGTACGCCCGACAGTGCAATGCCATATATCCCCGTCTGTTTCAGTGCGTTGAGGTCGGCAGTGGTGATGCCGCCGATGGCATAAACGGGCACCGTCTTGCCCTGCTGTTGCAGGATGTCGGTAAGATTGGCGTAGCCCTCCAAGCCCAGCACGGGGGCGAGGTTTTTCTTGGTCTCCGTGTAGCGGAACGGTCCCACGCCGAGGTAGTCGGCGCCGTCGGCGATGGCTTTAAGCGCGTCGGCAGGAGTGTTGCAGGTTGCACCGAGCAGAAAACGGCTGCCGGATATCTTTTTGGCATCGGCCACGGGGATGTCGTTCTTGCCCACATGCACGCCGTCGAAAAGACCGGTCTCCAGCATGTGTATGCGGTCGTCGACGGTAAGCAGGGCGGCTTTCTCGTCGCAGAGGGGACGCAGCTGCTCCGCTAAGGCAAGAAGTTCGTCGTCGGAGGCCTCTTTCATTCGTAACTGAATGAAACGCAGTCCGTTGTCGAGGGCCAGCCGAGCCGAGTCGAGGTAGCCGTAACGCTCGTTGTGATGGGTGATGAACATCGCTTGCGGCAACGCCCACAAGTCGCCCACCGAGGCACAGACCGAGAACCCCATCTCCTGCAAAAGGGGTATGTTGTCGCGCGTTACGCCGCCAAGGGCCACGGCTTTGTCGTTCAGAATGCCGTCGGCGAAAGCCTTTTTCAGCACGTCCGCCGAAAAGGCCGAGGCATAGCCTTGCTTGCTCACCGAGTCGAAGACGGGAGAGAGAAAACAGTAGGCGCACTGCCCTTGTTTTTCGGCAAACTCCTCGATGCTGTGGCACGAGGCCGACACACGTTTCCCTTCCAAGCCTTTGGCCAGCACGGGGGTGCGACCGTTAAGGTGCACTCCGCCAACGCCCATCTCAACAGCCAGGTGGTGGCAGTCGTGCAGCGACAGACGTTCACGCACGTCGGCGGGGAAAGCGGCGAGGTAGTCGCGCAGCTGTGCTTCCGTAAACTGCGGCTTGCGGATGTGGAAATACTGCACCGCTCCGCTGCGGAGCAACGCCGTGATACGTTGCTGCTCGCGGAAAACCGTCTGCTCGGGTGTTATTCCTATCCTCCGCATGTGGCACGGATTATGGTTACTTTGTCGCCCTCCATCAGCTGGCGCGAGGAGTAGTCGGGGGGAGTGAGCACGTCCATGCCCACGGCGATGGCCGCCCCGTCGCTTTCGTGGAGGTTCATAAAGTCGCACAGAGCCTTCACCGTGCAGCCCTCCGGCACAATCATTGTCTTGTTGTTTACTGTGATTTTCATAAGGGTATATTAATTGGTAATGAGTATAAATTTAATGACAAATTATTATCCTTTTAGTGAGAGAAAGTTATTAACATGAGCTGAATTAGCATACAAACATACGCCATGGCAGTCCTCATTTCCGCCATGAAGTATACCATAAACTATATTGTCCTTTATCAAAGGACTTCCACTGCAGCCTACATTTGGGCGAATCGATCCAAATGTGCAACCAAAAAAATTCCCATAAAACCATTCTTCACCAACAATAGCATCTGCTTCAAACCATTTTTCTCGTTTGTAAAAATAAGATTTCATTGAATCTCCACCACATGGTACTTTATCTGCTAGCATAAGAGGACTGGTTAGACCATCTATACGAAAGATTGCTATGTCAGTAGTGTTTTTATCATTAAATATATCTTCTTTGTCTTTTTCAGGAATTGTATCATCTGCCCCATCTATGGGAACTTCTTTATAAAACACCATTTTGTCTTTGGATAATGGTATTTCATCTGATCCTATTTTAATAAAAGTATTGTTGCCAGCTTTTGAAATAACATGTGCAGCTGTGATGAAATAATCATTGATAATAAACCCATTCCCCAAAATATTATCAACTAAATTTCCTTCAAATATTGAAGATTTTGTAGGTCGCCATTCTTTTGTGTGAATTGGTCTAATAAATTGTTTATAGTCAATCATTTTTTAGAATATTAGTCTTTAATAAATCTATTAATAATAACTATTTCCTTCGGATGAACGCACCCGTCAATTTTTGCCATTTTCAAAAATAGTTCTTTGGCTCTCTCTTTTTTTTCACTATTAAACAATGAATATTCTTTCTTTAACATGTCGGGGTCCAGCATATCCATGTGGTCAAATTCAGCTTTCGAAAGTCCGAATTCATTCATCAAGGTGTTAATGAATTTGATTTCATTTGGATGCATAACCGAATCGGCCTCCATTATCATTGTAAGAATATGAATTATAGTCCTTTTTTCCTCTTCGTTAAACATGTTCAAGTATTTATATTGTTATTAAAAAAATCTCGATATTTAGTATTCCCCATATTGAGGATGAAAAGATTTTGTTTTGCTCTTGTAATTGCTGTATAAATTAGTGCGGGAGAATTCTCTTGTCCAATAATAGTAAATGATTCATCATCAATAGGGCCTTCTGGCTGTAAAATCAATATTATAGAGGGCGATTCCCATCCTTTAAAACTATGTATTGTCGCCATTTTCAGTCCATCATAATCAACAGTGAAATGTACTTTTTTTACACGTCGAATGCTGTCAATGTCATTTTTTGGCCATCTATTCCTATCATCTGCTTGAATTTTTTCGTATTGATATTTTGTTTCAAAGGTTGTAATTGGTTGTTTTCCACCATTTCTAATATAAATCTCTTCAATATTTCTAAGCACACTGCATGTTTGTGACAAAATTGTCACGTTCCTTTGTTTTAGATTAAATGTGTTCAATATCCAACAAATGTTCTTGCAAAGAGTTTCAGCTGTAACATTGCTTCCTACATCCCAATACTTTATATAGAATTGCTCAAATGGGAGTGCACTTTGTTGTATCAAAGGCTCTGAATAGTCAAAAAACGTTTCTTGGAATAGTGTGGATAAGTTGGCAAGTTTTGGATTTTCAATTCTATGAGAAATTTTTGAATCATTGTTTATCCGAGTCCACCTGCCTATTACGGGAACCTTTGGGGTGTGGTCATCTTCTTGTAGTCGGTTGTATATGTTTTGCCTGCCGTCTCCAAAAACAACAAATTCTCCACCTTCTTTAAGGAAGTAGTTTTTTATTAGGACAAACCATTCATATCGATAATCTTGTGCTTCATCAAAAAGAATTGCATCATATCGAATCGTAATATCTTTAACGTTCTTAAAAAACTGAGCATTGTCCCAGTCCTGAATTTGAGGTCTCAAATTATAGTTGTTGGCTTGGGATTTGAAAAATTGGTGATAATTTATTATGTCAAATTGACCCCAGTTGAAGTCGGCAGCGACTTGACTCATCCTGAATTTGATATAATTAACCAATGTCAAGTTGAACGTAAGAATAAGCACACGTCCGCCCGTTCTGACTTGTGCATTCACTGCTCGCCATGCAAGAACTTGAGTTTTTCCAGAACCAGCAACACCTCTGATTTTTTTCTCTTCACTACTACTTTTTGACAATTTTATCTGTTCGCCTATTGGTTTGAGGTTTTCATTCCCATCCTTGTAACTATGCCATCCTTTACTGGTTATTATCTCTAATATATTCTTTAATAATTCATCAGAGAAATATCTATTATTCCAGGAAAGATTGAGTTTGTCGAGGATGTCATCACCAAAAATATCATCTCTTTTGATTCGAGCAATATATTTATACAATGCGGTGTCTATGCCAATGTCTTCAGCGTTTATTGCTGTTGGAAAATAAATAGCTTGTTTTATTATTGACCATGTCTTACGGTCAACTAATGCCTTGCCAAATACATCCCTTAGATGAACACTGAACAGATTGTGTTGGTATATTTCGATTCGCTCAAATTGTTCTTTGGCATGGCTGACATCATCACACACATTGAGAATTAATATGCCAATATGAGGTCTTATAACAACAATATCAGGAACATCGGTTGAAATATGTGGTTTGATGAAAATACTATCCGAATCATTTAGTTTTGCTCTAATAGCGTTATAAGCATTTATAATATTGTCATCCACGGCCCCTCTTAATGATTCCGCTACATAGCTATAATCATCGACAAATATTGATTCATTTGATTTTTCAACATTGTTTTCATTAATACTGCCGTTAGTCAACGTGAAGCACATTGTCTCACAACCAAATGGATGGTTGGTTTGAGTGTAAGCATAAGGAAATTGAGATAGTCTAGAAAATACTTTTTTCTCGGGGAAGAACTCGCTGAAGTCAATAATTCTGCTGTTTCCTCTAATTGCCGGTCCAACACAAACAATTTGTTGAACACTCGTAAACGAAGCAACTTTTTTCGCCAACCATTTCAAACTTAATGTCGTTATATCAAGAATATTTGAAAAAAGATGTATTGCAATTGTTGTTGTTGATTTTAATTCATTTAACTCATTCGAATTCTCATTGTTGGGTATTCCTTTGTTTATAGTGACTATTTCAACACTTTGTTCAACAGAGCGTGTAACAAATGCCTCAGCACGATGCAAAGCTGCTTCAGATGGCTCTATTAGGGTTATTCGTTTTAGTCCATATGTTTTTTTATGCTCAGTAAGCATGTCATACAATGTAAGAGTTGCGATGCCTTGACCACATCCCCAATCAACAATTTCATAGTTGGTTAGACTATCAAATGGAAAATTCTGCAATGCTGCCCTACATTTGATGAAGTGCATTTCTCCATATGCCGCAATGTATGCATTTAGCTGTTCTTCCGTCTGCAGGATGGCTCGTCCGTGGTTTGTTGCTTCCCACGGTTTACACCTCATATTTTGGGGGAGTTGCTCTGCGCAATATCTTATTAATTCTTGAGTATTCATATTAGTTGTTGTTATCTCACATTCGATAGTTCGCGGTAGAATTTCACAGACAAGTCCCTCACTTTGTCGAAAGTGGGATTTGTCATATATTGCAGCTTGTATGCGTAGTTGGTGCCTTGTTCTATTATCATATTGTCGTTTATTTGTCTTTCAGTTCTTGTTCTATTTCCTCAATGCTGGGCAAAGTGCTTTTAAAGTCGGCGGGATAGAGCTTGGACAGCTCATACTCCGAAATGCCGAGCGGTTGGGCATAGCCTTCCAATGCGTATTGCGCCATCACGTCGTTTTTGCTTTTGCAGATAAGCAGTCCAACAGTAGGACTGTCGCCATCGCGTCGCAACACGTGGTTGGCACACGACACATAGCCGCTCAGCTGTCCGAGAAAAGCATTGTCGAATTTTTCGGTTTTCACCTCCACCACCACATAGCAGTGCAGGTGGGTGTTGTAAAAGAGCATGTCTGCAAACAGTTCGGAGTCGCCCACCTCGATGCGGTACTCCCGTCCCATATAGGCGAAACCGTTGCCCATCTCCAGCAGGAACCTCTCCACATTGTGCACAAGAGCATCTTTCAACTCTTTCTCGTTGTATCGTTCGGTCAGTTGCACGAAATCGAAACAATAGGGGTCTTTCAACAGCTGCTGTGCCAAATCGCCCTGCACATCGGGCAACGTAGCCTTGAAATTGGTTACCGCTTTCCCTTGCCGTTCATAAAGGTCGGTGTCGAGGAAATTAAGCAAAACCGCACGGCTCCAGTTGTTTTCGTAAACTTTGTTTACATAGAAAATAGCTTTATCTGGCGTATTGTAACACTTATCAATAATATATCTATGATGTCCCCAAGGTATAAGAAACAATCGATGTATATCTATAGTGTTTTGAGCACCCACAAGCTGTGGGTGTTCATCCATATCTTCAACACCCACAAGTTGGGGGTGTTTGAATATCAGTGCTTTATACAAACTGTAAAATCTTTTTGTGTATTGCAAATTGGTTACAGACAATCCTTTGACATCTGGCAATGTTGTCATCAAATCAGAATGCAAATTTGCCCAGAAATTATCAGACCATCTTTCATCGGCTTTCATTTCTACAATATCACGTCCCAGCTCCCAATAGAACTGAATTAATTCGCTGTTCACCTTCACCGCCGCCTTTATTTGGCTTTGGCGGAAGCGTTGACTGAGGTCTTTTATCCAACCTGCGTAGTCGTTGTCTATTTTTATCAGTTTGCTCATAATCTGTTTATAACAAAGTTTTAAACTCTATCTCCCCGTTATCGTCTCTCCTAATTTATTGTTTTTATGTCCGTTCCAGTTGCGCACAGCCGTCTCTTTACTGGCATTTGCGTAGCAGTACTCGCACAGGTGCGGACAGGTGTTGTACTCGCCTATGTCCTTGCTCACCATGCATCCGCAGGCGGCGCGCTGGCCTTTGTCGCGGTTGTCCTTGCGTTTTATGGCGTATTGCGTTTCGCCGAGCATTATGGCGTTTTCGGGAATCGGTTCCGTGCCGAAAAGGGAGTTCTGCACTTCGTGGATCTCCACGCCGAGGAACTTCATCAAAGCCTTGTCGTTGTAGGCGAAACGAATCATCAGCTCGTCGTCCACGCAGCTGTTGTGCTCCACTCCGTCGAGGTCGGCAATCTCGCCGCAGGTGGCCAGACGGTAGTTCCAACCGTTGGCACGGTTCATCTCCACCAGCCGCTGCGCGAACTCCACCATCTGTCCCTTGGTCCACTCCGAGTAGTTGATGCCGCCTCTGTCGAGATTGGCTTTCACCTTCTTGTATTCGGTAATGTCGGCAAAACTGAACACCAGTTTCTCGGTATATCCAACCAGCTGGTTGCCAATATTTTCTACCTTTGCAAGAAGGTCGTCGATGGAAATGCGGTCGGTCAGAATCAGCGGGTCGAAACGCCAGATAACACGGCCTTTGCCGAGACGTTCCACCAGACGTTTGAAAGTGTCGATACGCTCTGCCAACGGCGGCACGCCACGTTCCAAGCCCTCCGCCTCGTAGTCGTTCAGGGTGTACTGTATGTAGCAGTTGATATTGCGTTCTTCCAGATAGTCAAGATGTTGCAGCAATGGCTCAGGGTTCTTCGACCAAAACACGATGAAACGTGTGTCGCGGTAAGCCACGAAACTCTTAACACCGTTGAACGGGTTTGTCCAAGCGGAATAGCCCACCTTCAGCCGATGGAAAAACCAGTCGGCATAGAAAGCCGGTATGTCCGTGCTACGACTTGCCGAGACAATCACCGGGAACTGGGCATCCACCCATTCGCCGTTCTCGCGCTGAATCCTATCTTTCTTCCATTGAGACATTGTTTTATTTGTTAAGGCGTTAAGATGTTAAGTTGTTGAATTGTTTAACTGTTTAGTTGTTTAACTGCAAACTCAAAACTACAAACTGCAAACTAAATCAATTGTTCATTGTCAATTGCTAATTATTAATTATCAATCAGTTCCGACTTCCGAACTCCGAATTCCGAATTGTTTTTCAATTTTCAACTTTCAACTTGAAACGCATTGTTTCGTTCGTCATCAGGTCTATCATAAAAAGGGTGTCCTTGAGAGGAGTACCCACGCCGGTGATGATTTTCACAGCTTCGTTCACCTGCAGCGACGCGATGACGGCCGGCAACACGCCCATCACGCCTTTGTTGAGGTTGCCCTGCGCCTCCAGCGCCGCTTGGTTGGGGTAGAGGGTGCGGTAGTTGGCGGCAGGGGGTTGGTAGTTGAACACCGCCAGCTGACCTTTGGTGTCGCCTATGGTGCCATATACAAAGGGTTTGCCGCATTTCACGCAAGTGTCGTTGATAAGGTAACGGGCGGCGTAGTTGTCGGTGCAGTCGAGCACCAGATCGTATTGTGAGACAATCTGTTCCGCATTTTCGGGTGTCATACGATGGTTGTAAACTGCCAGTTGCACGTTGCTGTTAAGGCGGTGTAGGGTTTCGCCAGCCTTTTGTGCTTTGGACTGTTCCACCTCGTCCTCGCGGTAGAGGATTTGCCGTTGCAGGTTGTGTATGGCCACAGTGTCGTCGTCCATAATGCCTATGGTTCCAAACCCCGCTGCGGTGAGGTACAGCGACGCCACGCTGCCCAGTCCGCCAAGACCCACCACAAGCACCTTCGCCGCCTTCAGCTTCGCCTGCCCCTCCTCACCAAACTCCGGAAGGATGATTTGTCGGTTGTACCGCTCTTTTTCACTGTCTGTCAATATGTTACTCATTTTTTTATTGTAAACTATAAACTATAAATTATAAATTATAAACTCCAAACTCCAAACCGCTGACCACTGACTACTGACCACTGACCACTAAGCCTTTAGGCTCAAAGATGTGATTCAAACTCCCGTGGCCGTGACCCGTGTTCAAGTCTTTGGCGGCGGCGATGGCGTTATGAACATACTCTTTGGCCTTGCCCACAGCCGTTTCCATGTCGAAACCCAAGGCTAGATGACTGGCTATTGCCGATGACAGCGTGCAGCCTGTGCCGTGGG
>DBXF01000092.1:19136-28900 GCA_002309295.1 Bacteroidales bacterium UBA1219
GTGACCGCCTTTCACAAGCACGTTACGCACTCCCGTCTCGCGCATTATCTTGGTCGCGGCCTTGCGCATATCGTCCAACGACTTCACCTCCATGCCCGACAGCACTTCGGTTTCGGGGATGTTGGGCGTTATCAGCGTGGCAATGGGGAAAAGCTCTGTTTTCATTGCACTAACCAGCGTCTCACCCGAAAGGGAGTCGCCGCTTGTGGCCACCAGCACGGGGTCGAGCACCACAGGGCCGTGGTAGCCGCATTTCGCAAGACTGCCTTTGATGGCCATCACGTTCTCGCGGTTGTAAATCATACCAATCTTTACGGCGGCCACGGCGAAGTCCTCCATCACAGCCTCAATCTGGGCGGAGAGCATCACAGGCGCAACTGCCTCTATTCCACGCACTCCCATGGTGTTCTGTGCTGTCACGGCGGTGATGGCGCTAGCGGNNATGGTCTTGATGTCGGCCTGCAGGCCCGCACCTCCGCAACTGTCGCTGCCGGCAATGGTAAGTACCACTTTTATGTCTTTCATCTTTTTTCGTGTTTTGGCGACCAGTCGGGGGAAAATACAGANNNGAGATTGTGTTCCGCAGTCCGCATTACCGGACCGGTCAGTGGGTGTAATCTCAGCCTGTAGTGTTTACAAGCACCCCAAACGTGTCGCAAATGACTTTGCAAAAATACGATTTTTTTACCAAATAACAAAATGTATTTATATTTGCACCCGATATTATAGTAATGCGGCAGCCCGAAAGGGCGGAGAATGAAGGAAAGTCCGGTGGACTTTCCGATAGCGACCAACGGGAGCGGAGAATGAGAATACAAAAGAAATGGAAGAAGAATTTTAATTATTCTTCTCCCACAAAACAAAAAAAGCGCACCTTTTGGGTGCGCCTCTAAAATCGTCAGTTTCTATTGTCTTATAGTTTTTCTTTGTATTTCGTCAGTTGCACTTTCATTGCGTCAACGGCCTGAAGCACAGCTTCTTCGAAAGAGTCGGCCTGTTTGCTGTTGAACAGTGTCTGCTTGGGCAGTGTCAGTTGCAGCTCGGCGATTTTGTTGCCGTCGCTTTCGGGTTTGTCCACTTTCAGAATCACCTCGCACGAAGTGATGCCGTCGAAATGTTTTTCGAGTTTTCCGACTTTGTCGTTCACAAATTGTTCCAGTTTCTGGTCTGGTTTGAATTTTACTGCATTGATCTTAATATTCATAATTACCTCCTATTCTTTTGCTCGAGGATGAGCGGTTTTATATGTTTTTTTCAGTTTTTCTATCGTGTTGTGCGTGTATATCTGCGTTGCCGAAAGGTTGGCGTGCCCCAGCAACTCCTTAATGGCGTTGATGTCGGCGCCGTGGTCAAGCAGATGGGTGGCGAAAGTGTGGCGCATCACGTGCGGACTGATCTTGTCGGCGTTCGAAAACAACGACAGGTACCGTTTCACAACCCGCTCCACCAGCATCGGATATATAGCACTTCCTTTTTCGGTAACGAAGAACTTGTCTGTTTTATTGTACGCTTTTTCGTTTCTTATCGAAATATATTCTTCTGCAAGCTCGCAAATCTCTGTGCCAATGGGAATTAAGCGTTCTTTATTTCTTTTTCCGAGCACCTTCACCGTTTTGCCTGACAAGTCCACCGAGGCGTCGGTCAGGCCGATGAGTTCGGCGCGACGCATTCCGGTGGCGTAAAGCATCTCGATGATAAGCCTGTCGCGGATTCCCTCAAAGGTGTCGGGGAACACCTCGTCGGTGTCAAGCAAGTTGTCCATCTCGCTTTCGCGGAAAAACACGGGCAGCCTTTTCCCCACCTTGGGTGTGTTTATCTTCAGGAAAAGGTCTTTGTCGAGAATCCCCTGCTTGCGCAGAAAGCGGTTCCATGCCCTGAGCGACGCTATCTTCCGTGCCACCGAGCGTGGCTGTATCCCGTTGTCCATCAGGCTCATCTCCCAGTCGCGTAGCAGCGAAGACGACACTTCGTCGGTGTCGTGCACATCCTCCTCGGCGCAGTATTGGCAAAACGCGAGGGCGTCCTCGCTGTAGGCCTTCACGGTGTGTTTCGAAAGCCGACGCTCCGACGACAGATAGTCGACAAACAGTTCTATGCTTTGATCAATTTCCACGCTGCAAATATACAAAAAAAAAGTTTGCAAAAGCAAACTTTCGCAAACTTTTTTTTCGATCCGTAAGTTTTTCGGCCGCTTACTTGTTCAGTAATTCTTGCTGAAGATGCTGAACGTAAATGGCTTTCAGCCTACGTTCCCTAGCTTTAACGGAAGGTTTGGTGAATTTCTGACGGTCGCGGAGCTCGCGTACAACACCGGTTTTCTCAAATTTGCGTTTGAGTTTTTTCAAAGCTCTTTCGAGATTTTCGCCTTCTTTGATAGGAACAATGATCATGTTTAATAACCTCTTTTCTTTTGGTGAATGAATAAAATGAATTTCGTGATTTACAACTGGAAATGACCTTCTTTAACGGCATCCATAATGGCGGCATAAACGCCTTTCTTGTTGATGATGCGCATACCTTTGGCGGAAACTTTCATGGTTACCCAGCAATCTTCTTCAGGAATGTAGAATTTCTTGGTCTGAAGGTTGGGATAGAATTTCCTTTTGGTCTTAATGTTGGAGTGGGATACGTTGTTTCCCGACATTACCTTTTTACCTGTGATTTCGCAAATTCTTGACATTGTATTATGTATTTTTTTTGTTTCTTTTTTTTGTTGAAAACGGACTGCAAAGATACGATTTTTATTTGAATTGACAATTATTATCTTTCGTTTTTTCGAAAAATTACTTCTTTATGGAATGTATCTCGTTTGTTTATAGTAATTTAACGTTCTCTCTTAATCTAACTTTTTTTTCAACAATAATAAATTTTGACGCAATTTTTAAATTTTTCGGCAGCACTTTTTCGCAATTTTGCATGTGTTTTATTCACTTTTTTTTCCACGCTTCACGCACATCTTCTATATTCAATGCATTGTCCACGCTGTAGGTTCCTATGCGTGTGCGCCGTAGGGTTTTAAGGTGTGCCCCCGACTGCAATGCAGCACCAAAATCGCGGGCTATGGCCCGTATGTATGTGCCTTTGCTGCACACTATGCGGAAATCCACCTCGGGCATGGCTATGCGCGTTAGCTCGAACTCCGAAATGGTGATTTTCTTGGCCTTTATCTCTATCTCCTCGTTGTTGCGGGCGTAGTCGAAGGCTCGGCGACCGTTTATCTTAACTGCCGAAAAGGTTGGCGGTATTTGCTCGGTCACGCCTATAAAACTCTGTGCCACTGTGTGTAGCATCTCTTCGGTGATGTGCTCGGTGGGGTAGGTGGCGTCGATGGCTTTCTCCAAGTCGAAACAGGGGGTGGTGGCACCGAGCACGAAAGTGCCGGTGTACTCTTTCTCGCCGCTCTGCAGGGTTTCAATCTGTTTGGTGGCTTTGCCTATACATATAATAAGTAGTCCGGTGGCCAGCGGGTCGAGGGTGCCGGCGTGCCCGATCTTGACCTTCTTGAGGCCGTAGTCGTTCTTCAGTATGTATTTCAGTTTGTTAACAACCTGAAACGAGGTCCAGGTGTAGGGCTTGTCGATAAGCTGTATGTGGCCTTGCGCGAACTGTTCGGGGGTCATTGTCAGGCGAATATGATGGCCAAGGCTCCCACAATGGCGCAGTAGATGGCGAAATAGATGAGCTTGCCTTTTTTAACGATGTTTATCATCCATTTACATGCTATGCAGCCAAATATGAAGGCCGCCACAAAGCCGATGATCATCGAAACTGTGGGTATGGAAGTCGAAAGAGCCTCGCCTTTGAAGATTTTCATTGTGTCGAGCAGAGCCTCTCCCAAAATCGGCGGTATCACCATAAGGAACGAGAACTGTGCGAGTTTCTCTTTCCTGTCGCCGAGCAGCAGTCCTGTGGCGATGGTGCTTCCCGAGCGCGAGAGTCCCGGCAGCACGGCGATAGCCTGTGCTATGCCTATAACAAAGGCATGGATAGGGGAGATGTTCTCCCTCTGACGCGGTTTGGCGAAAAAGGCGAAAGCCAGCAGTGCGGCGGTTACCAGCAGACAGATGCCAACAACAAGCAGTCCCTCGCCGAAGAAGGCCTCCACTTTGTCCTTGAACAGTAGTCCAACAATGCCCACAGGTATCATCGAGATGATGATGTTGATGGCGTAGCGGGTGCCGTCGTTAAGGCCGTTGTAGCTTCTCCACGACTGACGCGAAAAGATGTCCTTGAAAATCCACACAATCTCATGCCACAGTATCACCACGGTGCTCAGCACGGTAGCCACGTGCAACAGCACGGTGAAAGTGAGGATGTCGTCGGGGTTGGTGAGCCCGAACAGGTTCTGGGCAATGACAAGATGTCCGCTGCTGCTGATGGGCAAATATTCGGTAAGACCTTGGATTATTCCAAGTATCAGGGCTTCAAACCATTCCATAAATTATTTTGTTTCAGGGGTGTGTTATTCGGCGGTTTCGGTTTCCTCCTCTTTTTTGTCTTTCGGACGAATCATTATGGCGAAAATCTCCACTATAAGTCCGCCAACGATAAGTATCGGGGCCACCACCAAACGGCGGGCGTCGAACAATTTGTCGCTGAACACCGTGGGGTCGTCGGAACCACCGCCCGACAGGCAGATGTAGCCCAGAAACAGTATCACCACACCGGCGATAAGCAGTATGTAATTGATTTTGCCGAAAGCAAACGACGATTCGTGTTGTTTGCCGGAAACCTTTGTTGCAAGTTCTTTTGCAGGAGTATTGGTCTTTTTTGTATTGCTACCCATAATAAAATATTTTTCTAATATAACTTACTGTCGCTCGTGCGGATATAACGCAAAAGCGAAAAATATGTCGAAACAAATGAAATAACGATGCCGAGCACCAGTATCACGCCGCCCAAGCAGATGTAATAGTAAAGGTTTGCGGCAAAGTCGATGCCGAAATTGAACTGGTTGTTCACTATGTAAACCAGCAGCACCACAAGTGCTATGGCTATTATGCCTCCCAAAAATCCGAAAAGCACGCTGCGACGCAAATACGGGGCGATGATAAAGCCTCGTTTGGCGCCCACCAGCTGCATGGTCTTTATGGTGAAACGCTTTTCGTAGATGGCAATGCGTATGGTGGCGTTTATCAGCATTATCGAAACAAAAAGCAACAACGCCATTATGCCTATCATAAACCATACGAGCTTGCGCAGGGTGTCGTTAAGTTCGGTAACCATGTTTTCCTGATACACCACATCTTCCACAAACTCGTTCATTTTCAGCTGACTGATGAACTGCGTAACGGTCCTGCCGTTGTTGGCGTCGAGGATGTTCGATTTCAAAGCCACTTCCAACGAGGGGAACAACGGGTTGTGGCCTATAAAAGCAACGAAGTCGTCGCCGAGCTCTTGGGTGAAATTTTCCGCCGCCTCGTCCTTGGAGATATAGTGCACGTCCTTGACGTACGGATATGCGTTTTTGTCCTCCAGCTGGGCTTTCAGGGCCATGGCTGTATCGTCGTCGGTGTCGGGCGAAAGTATCACATTGTACAACACTCCTTCTTCAATGCTGTTGGTATATTGGTACGAATGCAGTCCAATAAGCATCAGCAGACCAAGCACAAACAGCACAAGTGTTATGCTTAACACAGTGGAAGTGTGTGTGCCCCAGAGTTTTACAGATTTGCGGTTTCTCATTGCTTATATTAAATTTCAAACTGCAAAGATACGAAAAAAAATCGAATTGGACGGAAGGATATTCACTTTTTGTATTTTATGACGGGAAAAAAACTATTTTCAAGGACTTCAATTCGTCATTTTTCTGTCATTGGCAGGAACTAAAATCAATGGATTCTTTTTGATAGGATTTCAGGGACGCCGACGCTTTTTCTTCGTGTTTTGCAAGTAGGACACACTTTATTGCCCAAAAAGTATTGAAAAACAGAAAAAAACGCATCTAAAACCGAACTCGCAAACTAGTTTTCGTATTGAAGTCGGTACTATATAATATAATGTGCGAAAAAATATTTTCGGACGAACGAAATGACGTTGTCGGGTAATCGCCTAAAATACAGATTGTTGCAAAATCTGCAAAAAAATAACACGCCAAGGTAGAAAAAAAAGACTTGAAAAATTTGTTTTCTCGTTTTTTTTTACTAACTTTGCACCAAATTTCCATTTTTGAATTGGGATTTTTAGAAAAACAAATACACACAGTAAAATGAAAAACAAACTCACAATATTGATAGCTTTGATGCTATTGTTCATGATGCCCGCCCCCGAGATGATGGCTCAGTCGAAAGGCAAGGCTAAAGCTAAGACTTCGGCCTCTGCCAAAAAGACGACCAAGACCACCAAGGGCAAGAAAGGCAAAAAAGGAAAAGGCGAAGAAAAACCTGCCCCGCAGGTTACCGAGCTGCCTTACAACAGCAACGACTGCCTGTATGCCATCACCCTCAACCCCGATGTCCCCTACGGTCCTACCAACGTGCCCAACGGCGGCGGACGTGTGATGGAAATCACCCGCGACAAGAACAACCCCAATGTGTTCGAGATAGAGCACAACACCGTGTGGTTCAAGTTCAAAGTGCCGTACAGCGGAAAACTTTTGGTAACCCTTACCCCGAAGGACCCCAAGGACGACTACGATTTTCTGGTCTACAAATACACCGACCAGTATTTCCAAAACCAAGTCATTAGCGGAAGGGCAAAACCTGTTCTCGCCAACCTCTCGGCACCCGACACTGCTACCAAAGGTGCCGCGGGTGTGTCGCTCACAGGTCGTAACAAATTCATCAACAAAGAAACCACCGACCCCTATTGCGCCACCATCGACCTGGCCAAGGACGAATGGTACTACCTTGTGGTGGACAAGCCCCTCAACGGCGGCAGCGGATTTACAATAAAAGTGTCGGTGAGCGTGGACTGCTTCACACCAACCATCACTTTCCACGACCCCAAACTGCGTAAAAACGTCGATGTTGACATACTCCTTATCGAGAAAAACACCGACAACCGCGTGGTGATGAAAAGCCCCTCGTTCAAAGGCGGCAAAGTGTCGTTTGTGCCGAAATTCGACTATGTGATGTATGTCAAAAAGGACGGTTATTTCTCGATTTACAAAGAGTTCAACGCCGACATTTTCAAAGAGGACACTCTTATGAAATTAACCATGAACAAGATCGAACGTGGCTCGCGTTTCGAAATCAACGACGTTTTCTTCGAGGATGGCGAGACGAAACTCCTTGTAAAAGAATCGGAAAACGCTTTGCAGACCTATCTGCAGATGTTCAAGAACCAGCCCGAGGTGTTCTTCACCATCAAAGGCTATGTGGCCACCTACGGTTTCGACGTGGACAAAGATGTGGCAACCTCGCTCGGCAGAGCCCAGTCGGTACGTCAGTACTTCATCGACAACGGCATCGAGGAAAACCGCATGTGCGCTCAAGGCATGACAAAGACGGAGGTGAAGAAAGCCGCCGCCGAAGTGCTTAACAACAAAGGCTACAACTTCAAAAATGTCCGTATCGAGATAATTATCACTGGCATAGAAAAATACTAGCTTTTCCGAAAATAATTAATTATTGAAGAGTGTCCGAACAGACACTCTTCTTTTTTAAGCAAATCACACTGTATCAAATGGCTAAGACGAGAAAAATACCCCACACTTTCACCATCGTTTTCTTTCTTATATTATGTGCCGCCGTGCTTACGTGGATAATCCCGGGTGGCGAGTTTGTGCGGCACACCGTCGACGTGAACGGCAGTCAGCGCGAGGTGGTGGTGAGCGACTCGTTCCACTACACCGACCGCACGCCGCAGACGTGGCAGGTGTTTTCGTCGTTTTTCAAAGGCTTCGTGAACAAGGCCGACATCATCGTGTTCATTCTGATGGTGGGCGGCGCTTTCTGGATTCTCAACAGCACCAAAGCCATCGACATCGGAGTGATGACCTTTCTGCGCAAAGTCACCAAACTGCAACGCTACAAGTTTTTCGAAAAACTGGGTGTAAACAATATTATTCTCACCCTCATTATGCTGATGTTCAGTGTGTTCGGGGCGGTGTTCGGGATGAGCGAGGAAACGATAGCCTTTGTCGTTATATTCATACCTCTCGCCATATCAATGGGTTACGACTCCATCGTGGGTGTATGCATCTGCTACGTAGCGGCACATATAGGCTTTGCGGGAGCCATCCTCAACCCTTTCACCATAGGCATTGCGCAGGGCATTGCCGAACTGCCTATCTTCTCGGGCATGGAATACCGCCTGTTCTGCTGGCTGGTGCTTACCATAATTGGCATCGCCTTTGTGCTGTGGTACGCCGCACGTGTGAAACGCGACCCCGAAAAATCGCCTGTCTATAAGCTCGACGAATACTGGCGCAACCGCGTGGAGGAACAGGAGAAAAGCCCCATCACATACCATACTCCCAAATCGGCTTGGGTGGTGTGGGCGTTCCTTACCGCGGTGATGACCTATTTTGCTATCACTCATCCCTTTACCGTTATCGCCATTGGCAACAGCCAGTTGTCCCTGTGCATCTTGCCGGTGCTGGCGGGACTCTTTTTCATCACCGGTTTTCTGGCTTTGCGCAAATCCGTACATTTCTTTATCCTCGACTTGCTGTTTTTTACTATCTTCTACCTGATAACTGGTGTGCTGGGCTACGACTGGTACATTATGGAGATTTCGGCTTTGTTCTTGGCAATGGGTGTGTTTTCGGGCATCGCCCACGGCGAGGGTGCCGACAGCATCAGCAAACTGTTTCTGGAAGGTGCCAAGGATATAATGAGCGCCGCCCTTGTGGTTGGACTCGCCAGTGGAATTATCTTCATACTGAAGGACGGAAAAGTCATCGACACAATACTTTACGGCATGAGCAAAGGGCTCTCGTCGCTGGGCGAGACGGCCTCGGTGGGCGCCATGTACGTGTTCCAAACGGCCCTCAACCTGATAATGCCCTCGGGCTCGGCCAAAGCCGCACTCACCATGCCCGTGATGTCGCAGTTCGCCGACCTTATCGGCGTTTCGCGGCAGACCACGGTGCTGGCGTTCCAGTTCGGCGACGGCTTCACCAACATGATAACCCCCACTTCGGGCGTGCTTATAGGCTGTCTCGGCGTGGCCAAAATACCTTATGGCACATGGGTTAAATGGTTCTGGAAATTCATACTTGTGCTCGTTTTCATCGGCTTCCTGCTGCTTCTACCCACGCTCTTTTTGACTTTGCCAGGATTTTGATTAGTCCGGAAAATGTTTTTCAAAAAAAACTTTGCTTTTTGAGAAAATAGTTATAACTTTGCAGAGTGAAAAGTATTTCATTTTTCACCAATAATATACTAAACTAATACATTTTATTATGAAGAAAAGTGTTTTTTTTGCAATGGTAATAGCGTTTCTGATGTCGGTATCTACGACACTTAACGCACAGAATTTCAAGCAGTCGGGCAATTCGGCCACAGCACTTGTGATTCCTAAATGCACTTCCATCGTCTCCGCTCAGGGCGATTTGAACAAGGACGGGAAAAAGGATTTGGTGATATTCGCCAACTACGAAAATTACGACAACGGCGATGAATTTGCCGTCTATTTCGGCGATGCGCAGGGCAAATTCTCTCTGTTCCGCTCCACAGAGAGTAGCCTTTCATCCAATACTGCCATCAGTATTAACGACAAAGGCGTTATCCGCATAGAAACTCATCGCTCAGATGCAGTTGATGTGTTTCTGTTCCGCTATCAGGACGGCGATTTCCGTCTTATCGGCGGCAAAAAGT
>DBXF01000092.1:28933-30300 GCA_002309295.1 Bacteroidales bacterium UBA1219
AGATGATACGCACCGACGGCGAGGGCAAAGCCAAGAAAAGCGTTACTTCCGCAATGCCCAAGTTACCCGTGCTGAAACTGGGATGGTTCCCGATGAATTTCGACATGCTTAACTATCTTTTCGAAGAAAGCGAAGAGGGACGCAACTTCGAATACCTTACCGTGATGGGCATTTTCCGTCTGATGCAGGCCAACGAGATGCTGTTCTGGCATTTTTGCGACTACGAAAATCCCTACCGCAATCCCCAAGGCGCCAACGGCAGCTATACAGCCGAGGACGAACTGCTGAAACCTGCCTGCTACAACGCTTTCTCGTCGCTGAGTATCGACAAACAAAAGGACGGCTCCTACCTGATAGACCTCAGCGAGACTTTCGAGGACCGCTCCTACGAACAACAGTTCAACGAGGACCTCTCCAATATCGACGAAGTTGAAATTCCCGAAAACAACGAGTCTTCGACAAGGACCAAATGGATCTTTAAAGACGGTAAGTTTACGCAGATTTCGAAAGAGGAATGACAGCAAGCCGAGCCATAAAACTGCGTCTGCTGGTGTGGCTTGCCGCCATGCTGATGCCTCTGTTTTCGGTGCTTTCGGCGCAGAATGCCGATGTGCAGATTCTTGAATCCCTGCAGGAGCACCGCACCACGGCTATGGACGGCGTTATGAAATGGACGGCCAACAGTCTGTACCTCTCTCCCGCCGTGCCGCTCGGACTGATGACGGCTGGCTGGGCCACCGACAACACCGAAACCCTGCACGCAGGCTATATCACCGGCATATCGTTCCTCGCCACCTTCGCCATCACCGAAGGACTGAAATTCACCGTGCAGCGGCCGCGTCCCTACAACGCCTATCCCGACCGCCTGCACCCCGTGCGGACGACTTTGGGTTATTCCTTCCCTTCGGGACATACCTCGCTCTGCTTTGCCACGGCGGTGTCGTTAAGTCTGTGCTATCCGGAGTGGTATGTGGTGGTACCTTCGTTGCTGTGGGCCACGGGCGTGGGGTTTTCGCGAATCTATCTCGGGGTGCATTATCCCTCCGATGTCATTGCCGGAGCCGTGGTGGGGACACTCACCGCCCTGCTTGTGCACAGTCTTTGCCGCGACCGCTGGCAGGACTCCCCCCACCCCACACCCAAGTTTATGATTCCCGTCTCCATCTCGTTTTGACAAAAAAAAATCGGGACAACCACCGCGGCCGCCCCGAATACAGTTATGAAGAATAGTACAATTTGTCTAACTTAAAATCAT
The DNA here is from genome assembly GCA_002309295.1 of Bacteroidales bacterium UBA1219. Taxonomy (GTDB): domain Bacteria; phylum Bacteroidota; class Bacteroidia; order Bacteroidales; family P3; genus UBA1219. Next base: position 30,189 of record DBXF01000092.1, read on the forward strand.
CATTTCCCGAAACGGATGTTCAACCCCAGTTTTAGTGAGATGCCGCCTTTTTGGACAAAACCGCTGTCCCATCGGCTGACCAAGACTTTTCGGCGTATAGGTCAAATTGCAG
>DBXF01000032.1:0-131 GCA_002309295.1 Bacteroidales bacterium UBA1219
TCAACGTCTTCGGCAATGATAAGCATAGGACGGCCGGTCTGCACCACTTTCTCGAGCACGGGCAGAAGGTCTTTCATAGTGCTTATTTTCTTGTCGTAGATAAGTATGTAGGGGTTGTCGTAAACGGCTTC
>DBXF01000032.1:152-3997 GCA_002309295.1 Bacteroidales bacterium UBA1219
GGGCTGATGTAGCCGCGGTCGAACTGCATACCTTCAACCACTTTAACGCTGGTTTCGATACCTTTGGCCTCCTCGATGGTGATAACGCCGTCCTTGGTCACTTTTTCCATAGCCTCGGCAATGATGTCGCCAATTTGTGTGTCGTTGTTGGCGCTGATGGTGGCCACCTGTTTGATTTTGTTGATGTCGCCGCCAACTTCCTGAGCCTGAGCTTTGATGTCGGTTACGATAGCTGCCACGGCTTTGTCGATACCGCGTTTGAGGTCCATGGGGTTAGCACCTGCGGTAACGTTTTTAAGTCCTGTGTTTACGATGGCCTGAGCCAGCACAGTGGCAGTGGTTGTGCCGTCGCCGGCCTGGTCGTTGGTTTTGGAAGCCACTTCCTTAACCATCTGAGCACCCATGTTTTCGATGCCGTTTTCGAGTTCAATTTCTTTGGCCACGGTTACGCCGTCCTTGGTTACTTGGGGGGCACCGAATTTCTTATCAATCACCACATTACGGCCTTTAGGGCCGAGGGTTACTTTTACTGCGTTTGCCAGTGCGTCAACACCTTTGCGGAGCTGTTCGCGGGCGTCGTTATTGAAAACTATATCTTTTGCCATTTCTTTTTACTTTTTTTCGGTTAAACATTTAGATTATTGCGTAGATGTCGCTCTCACGCATGATGAGATAGGTTTTTCCTTCGTACGAAATTTCGGTTCCGGAGTATTTGCCGTAAAGAACGTTGTCACCAACTTTCACGGTCATAGTAACGTCCTTGGTACCGTTACCAACGGCCACAACGACGCCTTTTTGGGGTTTTTCCTTTGCTGTGTCGGGAATGATGATGCCCGATGCTGTTTTTTGTTCGGCTTCGGCAGGTTCCACTAAAACTCTGTCGGCCAAGGGTTTGATGTTTAATGTTGCCATGTTTTTTATATTTTTTATGTTTTTATTCGTTTGAACAAAAAGAATTTTATCAATTTGTGTGCCAATGGTAGCCTGTCAGTATTTTGGTGACATTTTTGCACCGCTTGTCGGAAATTTGGCGGCATAACAATGACGACGGGTGACATTTTGTCAGTCGGGAACAGCAAACTTTTAGAGACTTGGTATGACGTCCATACAAAAAATAGGGATAATTCGGATTTTTTTTCGTAACTTTGCACAACGATATGGAAAACCGATACGACACAATAATAGCCGGCGCGGGAGCCGCCGGGATGATGGCCGCCATCGCCGCCTCCGACGGGCAGCGCAAGATCCTTTTGGTGGAGAAAATGGACCAGCCAGGACGCAAACTGCGTATCACCGGGAAAGGTCGTTGCAACCTCACCAACACCGCTCCCATACGCGATTTCATCACCCATATAGCCCCCGACGGACGTTTTATGCGCAACGCCTTCTCGATGTTTTTCAACACCGAACTGATGGAGTTCTTCGAGAGTCACGGAGTGCCTCTGGTAGTGGAGCGCGGCAACCGCGTGTTCCCGAAAAGCGGCAAGTCGCTCGACATCTTTTTGGCAATGATCAAAGCCATTGAGTCCGACCGCAATATCAAAGTATTGAAAAACAACAGAGTAACGGATATCGTCACTTACGACGGGCATATCTCCGGAGTGGTGTTGCAAAACGGAGGTCTAGTGCACTGCCGCAGTCTGATAATGGCCACGGGCGGATGCTCCTACCCTGCCACGGGCTCCACGGGCGACGGCTACGACCTGCTCCGAAAAGTGGGCCACTCGGTTTCCGAGCCTGTCCCCGCGCTGGTGCCGCTTGTGTGTGCCGAAAAAATCCCCGAAGAGCTGGTGGGTTTCACGCTGAAAAACGTGGAACTCAGCATCTGCCACGCCAACGGAAAGAAAATCTGCAGCCATTTCGGCGAAATGACCTTCACTCCCGACGGCATCGGCGGACCCATCACCCTATCGGCAAGCCGTGATGTGTCTCGAATTTTGCATGGAGGTGAGACGCTCACTGCCCGTATCGACTTGAAACCCGCTTTGAATGAGGAGGTGCTGGACAAGAAACTCATCACCGACCTCAACGCCAACGGCACACGCATACTGAAAGACGCCATGCGGCTGTGGCTGCCTGCCGAGATTATACCATTCGCGCTAAGTAACATAAAGATAGAACATTACAAACGGCTGAACCAGATAAACGCCGCCGAACGCAGAAAACTCCTGCAACTGCTTAAAGGACTGACGCTTACGATTACCGACACACGAGGTTTCGACGAAGCTATCATCACGCAGGGCGGAGTGTCGTGTAAAGAGGTGAATCCCAAGACTTTCGAAAGCAAACTGGTGAAAGGACTCCATATCGTTGGCGAACTGCTCGACCTTGACGCCGACACGGGAGGATACAACCTGCAAATAGCCTTCTCCAGCGGATATGCAGCAGGAAAATTCGGAGTTCGGAACTCGGAACTCGGAACTAATTGACAATCAATATATTGTTATAGATTAGCAGTAAAACACACGGATTTGTTCGCCACTGACGTGGCTCACACTGACAGTTAAAAGTCAAACTTATCTCTACGCTATATCGCTGTATTTAAGAATTTTAACTACAAACTACAAACTACAAACTACAAACTACAAACTGCAAACTGCAAACTCAAAACTCCAAACTAGTTAAAATTCAATGCCGAAGCGCAGGGCCATAAAGAGAGTGTTTTTGCCTTTTTCGCCAGTGTATTCCATGCCTGCCGGATTGATGATGTACTGCAAATCGGGTTGCAGGTAGAAACGTTCGCTGAAGGCGTATTTGTAGGTCAGTTCGATGGCCGTCTCCTGCTCGTATTCGTTGTCGAAAAGTGCTGTGGTGAAGCCCAATCCCATGGCGTCGTTGCCTTTTTTCGAAAAGACTCCGTTGAGGTTGATGCCCGCGGCAAAGTTGGCATAGTTTTCGTTGAACTTCTGGGGTTCGTAGGCAGCCATGGCAAAGGCTGTGAGACTGCGGCTGCCGCCTTTCCAAAACATCTGTTCCAAGGTGGCGTGCAGCTCGTAGCATTCCATGGCGGTTTGATAAATGGCCCCCAAGCGGTACGAGCCTTCGAGGCCGTCGCCGAAACTGGTGCCGAACACTAATTCCGACGAAACTACCGCGCCTTTCTCTTTGGTGAAAGCCCACCGGATGTTGTGCGGATTGTCGTCGAAACTGTAAGGCACGTCAAAAACTCCCGTCTGCCATGTGAGCCAGTCGGTGATGCCCCACTCCACATTCAAGGCCCACGCCGTCATCGGGAAAACGGCTATGCCGTAGCTGTAGCCAAGCAATGCGTTGTATCCGAACGAGCTGTTGAGGTACAGCAGTGCCGCGTCGGTGTAGGCGTGCAGCGAAGGATAGTCGAGCAAGCCGCCCATAATTTGCACGTTGCCAAGCGTTTGACTGTAATACAGCGACTGGAGCATGAAATAATCACCTGCCTCGATATTGTCGGCGGCCTGGTAGTCGCCCGTCAAAGTGATAGAAGGCGTGGCGCCGTGAGTGGTAGCCCCGCTCAGCACGAACTCGCCGCCTTTCCACCAGCCGGCCGCTTCGGTGCAGAAATTGACACCTATGCCGCCGTAGCCGAGGTAACCTGCGCCGTCTTTTATGCCGCCGCCCGCATTTCCCACAAAATCGCCGATGTACGAGGCGTTGAATGTGAAGGGACTCTCCTTCTCATTGTCGTTCTGCGCCAAGGCCGAAAAGATTACCAGCAGTGATGAAATAAATGTAAGTATCTGTTTTGTCATTTGTTACTTTTATTGTATTCTGATTAAAGATGTTATTTTCCTTTTGCAAAGATATGATTTTCCGAACAAATTTTCAACAGGCAAACAGTTGTTGATAGATTCCAGACCAAAACGCAA
>DBXF01000044.1:0-15241 GCA_002309295.1 Bacteroidales bacterium UBA1219
CCTTTTTTTACCCATTTGTGGCTACCATAAGCCCTATAATCACCACAAATGGTTATGTGCCTTTACAAGCACAAATTTTATTTTTGCAGAACAATATTTTAATAAAATACAAAATGTTATGCAAAGAGTATCAATAATTTCCACGGTTTTGTGCCTGTTTTTCGTTACAACGGCATTGGCACAGAAACCCGCCGACACCACAAAGACTCCCATGGTGCACAAGGTTTTCAACCGATTGACCGTAGGCGGCTACGGCGAGGCGGTATATAACTACAACTTCTTTAGCGACAATATGTTCCGCTATTCTCACGCCGATAATTACACCGACAGCAAGGGTCACGGCAGGGTGGATCTGCCCCACGCTGTGATAATGCTGGGCTATGACTTCGGCAAAGGCTGGAGCGTGGGAACGGAGATTGAATTTGAGCACGGCGGCACGGAGTCGGCGGTGGAGATAGAGGCCGAGGAGACGGGCGAATTCGAGAAAGAGATAGAACGCGGCGGCGAGGTGGCCTTGGAACAGTTCTGGGTGCAGAAGACTTTCAACCGCCATTTCAACGTTCGTATGGGCCACATGGTGGTGCCCGTGGGTATGACCAACAACAACCACACTCCCAATATGTTTTTCAACCTCTACCGTCCCGAAGGGGAGAACACCATTATGCCCTGCACTTGGCACGAGACGGGCGTGAGCCTGTGGGGCCATTTCGGCAACGGCAACAATTGGCGTTACGAGGTGATGGCACTGCCCGGGCTCAACAGCAATATGTTTACCGAAAGCGGCTGGGTGCACAACGGCTCGGCTTCGGCATACGAGTTCAAGGTGGCCAACAACATTGCCGCTGCCGCACGTATCGACAACACCAGCATCCCTGGACTGCGGCTGAGTTTGAGCGGCTACATCGGCAATTCGTTCAACAATGACCTTGTTACCAACGAGAGCAAGAAATACGAAGGCGTGAAAGGCACGGTGCTGATAGGAGCTTTCGACTTTGCCTACAGGCATAAATGGTTTACCGTGCGCGGCAATGCCGACTACGGCCATCTGTCCGACGCTGCCGCCATTTCGGCACACAACAAGTCGCAGAGTCACAGCAACTCGTCGCCCTATCCCCACACTATGGTGGGCGAGGCGGCTTACGCCATGGGTCTGGAGGCCGGCGTTAACGTGCTTGCCAACAGCCAATCGCACCGCAAGCTGTTTGTGTTCGGCCGTTTCGACTGGTACGACAGCTATGTGCCTGCCGGCGACCTTGTGGATATCGACTGGTGCGAACGCAAGGTGGTGTCGGGAGGCATCAATTACTTCCCCATACCCGAAATAGCGCTCAAGGCCGAAGGCGGTGTGCGCTTGCTCGCCGACCAGTACAACAACGAGCCATGGGTGGCAATAGGCGTTACATGGTGCGGATTTTTCAAATAAAAGAAAATAATAACAAATAAAATTTATCAATATGAGAAAATTAGCAAAAACAGCAATGGCTCTGGCTTTGACAGCTATGACCATAGGATTTGTCTCTTGTAAAGACGAAGAGACCACAAAACCAACTGGCAGCGGCAACGCTCCTGTGATAGCCCAGCAGTTTGTTGAAAAGACTGTAAGGCCGACATACACCAACCTCGCCGCCAAGGCCGAGGAACTGGTAACCAAACTCGAAACCCTGAAGGCCACTCCCACCGATGCCAACGTGTCGGCTGCCTGCGAGGTGTTCCTGCAAGCCCGTTCGTGGTGGGAAAAGAGCGAAGCTTTCCTGTTCGGTGCCGCCACCGACTTCGGCATCGACCCGCATATCGACTCGTGGCCGCTCGATGTTACAGGTTTTCAGAACCTTATGAACAGTCCCGCTATGATTGCCAACCTTGCCGGTGACGACGGCGACGCATGGGCAGGCGAATATCTGGGCAATGCCCTGCTCGGTTTCCACGGCATAGAATACATACTCTTTGCCAACGGCAGCCCCAAAGCCGCTTCGGCCATCACCGCCGACCAGCTGACTTACGCTGTGGCAGTGGCAGGCGACCTGCGTAACCGTTGTTTCCAACTCGAAGTGAGCTGGCTTGGCGACGATGCCCCCGCTTCGCATATCGAGAAAGTGGAGGAGCTGGAGCTCAACAGCACTGTGAACGGCGGTATCAGCTACGGCGAAAACATAAAACGTTGCGGTAACGCAGGCAGCTCGTATGCCACACCGATAGCCGCTTTGGTGTCGATACTCGACGGATGCAGCGCCATCGCCGACGAGGTGGGAACCTCCAAGATAGGTTCGGCACACCACGGCGAGGATGTGAACTACATCGAATCGCCATACAGCCAGAAATCTATCACCGACTTCCACGACAACATCATCAGCATCCAGAACGTATATTTCGGAGGCATCGAGGGCGACCGCGACGAAACCAACAGTCTCCACGCTTTCATCTCCAGCCGCAACCCCGAGCTCGACCAGCGCATTGTGTCGGCCATCAACACCGCTTTGGAGAAGATTGACGCTATGCCCGCACCTTTCGTGAACAACTACACCGACCCCAAGAATCAGGAAGCTATCGATGCTTGCGGCGCCATTGACGAAGCTATGCAGGATGCTATAACATATCTCGAAAGTCTTTGATTTGCAACAATATACATTTATTAACAAGTAAAACAGAAATAAGATGAGAAAAATAGTTAAAAAAGGAAGTGCTTTTGCGGTAGCGGCATTGGTAACCCTGTTTGCCACTACAGCCTGCACCGACGAGAGCAACACCTCCGGTGGTGGCCGTGTTGAGGACCTTCCCGAAGGCACTTACACTGGTGGCGAGCTTGGAACGACTTTCAACTCCACCTCGTCGGCGTACGAGGACCCGGCTCCCGCTGTGGCAAATGCCGGAATGGTGTCGGCTTTCAAAGCAGGAGAGTTCTTTTTTGAAAGAACCATAACCCAGAACACCAGACCTTTCAACGGTTTGGGACCGCTGTACATACGCAGTTCGTGCATTGCCTGTCACCCGGGCTACGGCCATGGCAAACGTATGGACCGTTATCGCGCCGACGACTGGGGCAACGGCTATCTGCTGGTAGTTACCGACGATCAGGACAACTACCTTAGTTCCCTTACGGGGATGCCGCAGACCAAGGCTGTGCCGCCCTTCAAAGCACCCATCGACGAAGAGCAGATACAGATTAGCTGGCTTTATGCCACCGACCGCTGGGGCAACCAGTTCCCCGACGGCGAGACCTACGCCCTAATCTATCCCGAAGTTACCATACCCGAAGCCGCTTACTACGTGCCTTTGCAGGTGGGAGGCAACACAATACCCTATTCGAGGGTGAGGGTGCGTTTGGAAAGCACCATCGGAGTGTATGGCGTAGGTTTGATCGACGCCATTCCCGACGATTCGCTCAAGGCGCAGTATCAGCGCGAGGCCGCTGCTGGAGTGCAGCTCAATCCTGCTTTCTGGGCAGGTAGCGACTGGGGTCCCTCGGCAGGCTACACCTGTGGCACGCACAAACACCCCAAGCGTTACACCTACGCCCTTACCCGCGGACCTCTGCAGGACGCTCCCGGCGCCAACGCCATCTGGAACATCACCAACGTTACACATCCCACTAAAATGGGGCATTATATGACGGCAGCCTACGCCACCAAAGCCTCGCAGGACCCCGATGTGCAGGCACTGTTCTACAACTATTTCCCCCAGTACAACCTCACCGGCAATGTGGAGACCGACATCTACAACTATCTGATGATGACCAATATACCCGACTCGCTGAAGATACCCGAGATGAGCGCCGAAGACTACACCAATTTTATGGTGTGGCATCGTGGTTTGGCCGTTCCTGCCGCACGTAACCTCGGCGACAAGGATGTGCAGAGAGGCAAACAGCTGTTCTCGCAGATTGGATGCGCCTACTGCCACCGTCCCAGCTGGACCACCGGCGACGACCGTTTCCACGACCCCAACGGTTTCTTCGAAGAGGGCGACTCGCGTCTGCCGCGATTCCCGTACCAGAAGATTTGGCCGTACTCCGATTTCGTTCAGCACCGCCTGTATATGAAAAACGACATCCGCACCGGCTGGTGCCGCACCACACCCCTGTGGGGACGCGGACTTTCGAAGATATGCACCGGTGCCAGCGACCGTCTGCACGACTGCCGCGCACGCAACGTGGTAGAGGCCATTATGTGGCACGGCTACAGCACACAGAGCGATGCCTACGAGAGTGTGGTGAAATTCCGCAATCTCGAAAAATCGGACCGCGACGCAATAGTGAAATTCATCGAAGCTATCTAAAACATTGTGATTCTTATATATACAACAAAGTAGATGCCAATTGGGCGGTACGTCTCAATGTCGTGCCGCCTCAGTTGTTTTTTTTAACTTCAACGACAAGCAAAAATAAACCCATGAAAAAAAACAGAATTACCAATATCGTTAAAACTGTGCTTCTTGTGCTGCTGATAGTGGCATTGGCGGCAGGAACAATAGTCGAGAAATACCACGGCAACGCCTTTGCCATGGAACATTTCTACGCTTCGCCGTGGTTTATCGGCATTCTGGCTCTGGTGGCGGCGTTGTCCGTTGTGGAGATAGCCGTTCGCAAACTCTGGAAAACGCCCGCATTGCTGCTGATTTATTCTTCGGTGGTGGTGATTCTGGCAGGAGGGTTGTGCACCTACCTCTTTGGTCAGCACGGCCGCATGGAGCTTGCACCCGAACAGCCGTGCAACAGCTACACGGTGGACGACGGCATTGCCAAAGAGCTGCCTTTCACCCTCACGTTGGACAAATTTGAGATGGTTCCCTATCCCGGCACCCACTCCCCGATGGATTTTGTGAGCCACGTAACAGTTTCCGGAAACGGAGCCTCCGCCGAAAAACACGTTATTTCGATGAACAACATCCTGAAAATGAATGGATACCGTTTCTATCAGGAAGATTTCGACGACAAAGGCGGCTCGGTGCTCAGCGTCTCGCACGACCCTGTCGGCATCGCCGTTATCTATACCGGATTTGTGTTGCTGATATTGGGTTTGTTGTTGCTTATGTTTGTCAAAAACAGTCCGTTCCGAGCCATTTTCCGCGATATGCGAACAAAAACGGCGGCGGTGGCAGTGGTTTTGTTGCTTGCCTCGCAGGGCGTTTCCGCGCAGCGGGTGTTGCCCAAGCAAACTGCCGACAAAATGGGGCAGATGTGCGTGCTGTACAAAGGACGTATCTGTCCGTTGCAGACGTTGGCCAAGGATTTTACCACAAAACTCTGTGGCAAAGCCACTTACAAAGGATTTTCCCCCGAACAGGTACTCAGCGGGTGGATGTTCTATTATGACGACTGGAAAGACGAGCCTGTGTTCAAAATCAAAGGCAAGGAAGCGCAGCGGCTGCTCGGCATCGACGGACGCTGGGCCTCGCTGGAGGATTTCACCGACGCTGTGGGAGAGCACCCTATCGCCAACGCCCTCAAGAACTTGGCTCCCTCCGACCCGTCGGCAAAGAACCTTCGCGCTGCCGACGAGAAATACAACCTTATTTCGATGCTTTACAGCGGCAAACTGCTCAAGATTTTCCCGTTGCAGAGCCCGATGGGCGGCATTTCGTGGTACTCCCAGGCCGACGAGCTGCCCCCCACAATCAACGACACCGCCGAATATCTTTTCATCCGCAAGTATATGAGCTATGCGCAGGAGCGGGTGGCTTTCGGCGATATGGACGGGCTGGAGACGCTGTTTGCCAAGACCCTCGCTTTTCAGCAGCAGCGTGCCGGCAGTGCTATGCCCTCACAAGGCAAGATGCGTGCCGAGCGTATGTACAACCGTCTGTCGTCGGGGCGATGGCTCGCGATGGCGTGCATAACCCTTGGCCTGCTGTTTTTCGCATACTCGCTGTTCCGTATGGGACGTGGCAAGCCGATGCATCGATGGGTACGTGTGTGTGCCGTGCTTTGGGTGGCGTTGCTCACAGCTTTTCTTATTATGATTTTTGTGCTGAAATGGATAGCCGGAGGACACGTCCCCATGGCCGGCGGTTTCGACAGCATGAACCTGATGGCCATTGCAATAGGCATTGTGGTGCTGGTGGCCTGCCGTCGTTACGAAACGGCGTTGCCCATAGGCATGATGGCAATGGGTTTTGTCCAGCTTGTGGCTATGATAGGTGGCTCCAACCCTCCGATAACCAACCTGATGCCCGTGCTGGCGTCGCCTTTGCTGAGTCTCCATGTGTCGGTTATAATGCTCGCCTACGCGATGTTCTTTTTTGTGATGTTCAACGGGGCGGGAGCCTTGCTGATAGGTTTAGGCAAGAATGTCAATGTTGAAGAGTTGCGTGGGCGTATGCGTAAAATGAGTCTGCTGATGCTGTATCCCGCCGTTTTTCTGCTTGCTTTGGGCACGATAATAGGCTCGGTGTGGGCCAATGTGTCGTGGGGCAACTACTGGGCGTGGGACCCCAAAGAGGTGTGGGCGTTGATAACATTGCTTGTGTATTCGGTGCCGCTGATGAGCCAGTTCAAGACACTGCAAAACCCCAAGACGTTCCACATCTATTGCATTGTGGCATTTCTGAGTGTGGCGATAACCTATTTCGGTGTCAATCTGATACTTGGAGGGGTTCATGCGTATAATTGATAAAAAAAGTTTGTGTACCGATTAAGGCTATTGTAGAACACAAATAAAGATACATCCCTTCTAACAAAATAATGAACAACAGACATATAAAACCGCTATTATTGCTTTTCTGCGTTGTACTGACGTTTTCCGTGCAGGCGCAACGCACTGTAACAGGCACTGTTACCGACTCCGCTACGGGCGAGACCATGGTGGGCGTTACCGTGCGTGTTTGCGAGCTGAAAGGCAAGGGCACCGTAACCGACGCATCGGGGTGCTATCGACTGCAACTGCCTGTGGGCAAGAGTTTTACATTGGAAGTGTCGTATGTCGGTTATGAGCCTAAGAAGAAAAGCCTTTCGGCAAACGAGAAAGGGACGGTGGATTTTGTTATCCGTCAGAAAACCAGTCTGTTGGATATGGTGGTGGTGACGGGCACCCGCACCCCTAAGTTGCTCAAAGACGCCCCCATCGTCACCCGCGTAATCACCCACGAGGCGATAGAGATGCAGGACGCCACCGACATCCGCGATGTGCTGCAGACCGAGATGCCGGGGGTGGAGTTCAGTTATTCGATGGGGCAGCAAGTGGTTAATATACAAGGTTTTGGTGGCAATTCGGTACTGTTTTTGGTGGATGGAGAGCGTTTGGCTGGCGAGTCGGTGTTCGGCAACCTCGACTACAGTCGCCTGAACATGGACAACGTGGAGCGTGTGGAGATAGTGAAAGGCGCCGCCTCGTCGTTGTACGGCTCCGACGCCGTGGGCGGGGTGGTCAATATCATAACCCGCAACTCCGACGACCGCTGGAACCTGAACCTCAACACCCGCTATGCCTCGCACAACGAGCAACGCCACGGCGGTACGCTGGGTTTCAAGGCCGGAGGGCTGAGCAGCATCACCAACGTGCAGTACAACTCGGCGGATGCCATCGCTTTCAGCAACGACGGCGATTTCGGCAGTCTGGCGGCGCACCACTCGTGGAATTTTAAGGAGAAACTGACCTACGACATCGCCAACAGGCTGAAAATCACCGCCAAGGGAGGCTATTTCTTCCGCGAGAGGGAGTCGCAGCCGATGGCCAACGAGCGTTACCGCGATTTCTGCGGCGGCGTTACGGCCGATTATAACATCGACAGCAACAACAGCCTTTCGGCCGCCTACAATTTCGACCAGTACGACAAAAGCGACTACAACCTGACAAGTCTGCTCGACGTGCGCGACTACAGCAACGTGCAGAACTCGGTGCGGACGCTCTACAACCACACTTTTTCCGGCAAGGACATCCTCACCCTCGGCGGCGACTACCTGCACGACTACCTGATGACCTACCAGTTTGCCGACAACGGTGCCAAATTCCAGCACACCGCCGACGTTTTCGCCCAGTACGACTGGAATCCCACCAAGAAACTCAACGTCATTGGAGGCCTGCGCTACGACTACTATTCCGACGCAGGCATGCACAGCCTTTCGCCCAAGCTGGGGATGATGTACAAATTCAAACACAGCTCGTTGCGGGCCTCGTACGCCAAAGGGTTTCGTGCGCCGAAACTGAAGGAGATGTATATGAATTTCGACATGGCTAGCATCTTTATGATTTACGGCAATCCCGACCTGAAGCCCGAAAAGAGTCACAATTTCACCCTTGCCGCGGAATACACCAAAAACAGCTACAACCTTACGGTGATGGGTTTCTACAACAACGTTACTGACCGTATTGCCACCGCATGGGACCGCGAGGTGCAGGGTCAGGTGTATGTAAATATGTCGCCTTTGCAGATTGCCGGCATCGACGCAAGTGCCTCGGCGCGATGGAGTTGCGGATTGGGTGTGAGGCTGTCGTACGTCTATACCTACGAGCATATCGAGAAAGGGCAGCCGGAGCTGTCGTCGACACGTCCGCACACAGCCACCGTGCGGGTGGAATATGGCAAAAAATGGCGCAAATACGGTTTCAACATCGCCTTGAACGGACGCATACTCAGCGCCGTTACCTGCGACGAATATACCTCGATGACCGACTACACGCAGACGGAGAAAGCCACCTACCCCGGCTACACCATCTGGAAACTGACGCTTTCGCAGAAGATTGCCAAAGCCATAACCCTCAACACCGCCATCGACAACCTTTTCAACTACGTGCCCGAATATTATTACAGCAACTCGCCCGCCACCACGGGAACCACCTTCTCTGTGGGTCTTTCGGTGGATATGGAGAGACTGTTTAGATAAAAACAAAATTCAAAACAAAATGACAAAACGTAAAAAGATAATTCTCATTTCGGTAGCTGCGGCGATAGCTCTGGTTGCCGCCATAATTATTTGGAACACCAAGTTCAGCGCCACGCGCATAGCCTTTGTCAACTATCAGGTGACCACCCTCGGGCAGATTGCCAAAAGCAACCACAACTCGTTTGTCAAAATCAGCGAAGTGTCGTTGGACGAACTCGACCAGCTCGACCGTTACGACATGGTTTTCATCTACGGCATGGGTCTGCGCATCACCGCCGAACAGCGCCAACAGATTGAGGATGCGGCAATTACCGTTCCGGTGCTGACCACCGCCGCCACAAGTCCCGAAAATATGATTGTTTCGGTCGACTCCCTTACCGAGGACACCCTTTCGCAGTACCTTAGTGCCGGCGGACGCCGCAACTACGCCAGCCTGCTCAACTACGTGCGTACCAACATCGACTGCAAGGTGATTTCCAAAGGCGAGATATACCCCGTGGCCAAGGCTTCGCGCCTGCTGCTTTACCACGCCGACCCCAAAAATCCCGACGACGAGGATCTGGAGTTCGCCTCCGTTGCCGAATACAACAAATTTCTGAAAGACAATGGTTTGTACAAGCCTTCCGCCCCGAGCATAGTGCTCACCGGACAGATGGGCGAGCCCGCCGACCTTGTTCGGAAACTCGAAGAAACGGGCAACAACGTGTATCCCGTGCGGAATATCAACACATTCATAGCTGCGGGCCACGCCGACAGTGTGCGTCCGTCGGCAATGATAAATATGGCTCACGGTAGGATGGGGGATATGGTTGTCAAATATCTCGAAACCAATAATATACCGCTATTCCTTACTTTATATGTGCCGCAGCTTACCGAGCAGTGGCAGGCCGACAAGATGGGCATGAGTGGCGGATTCCTCTCGCAGAGCGTTGTGGTGCCCGAAATCGACGGTGCCATACGGCCTTACGTGCTTTTCGCCCACCGCCTTACCGACGACGGCCTGCAGGAGGTTTACGCCATCCCCGAAAGGCTCAACGGTTTTGTGCAGACGGTGAACAACTATATCGCGCTGAAACACAAGTCTAACAGCGACAAAAAGGTCGTCATTTTCTACTACAAGGGTGCGGGGCAGAACTCCCTCACCGCCTCCGGTATGGACGTGCTGCCCTCGTTGCACAACCTGCTGTTGCGGCTCAAGGCCGAAGGCTATCGTGTTGACAATCTGCCCGCTACGCCCGACGAGCTGGGCAAGATGATACAGCGTCAGGGGGCGGTGCTAGGCACCTACGCCGAGGGCGCTTTTGACGATTTTTTGAAAAATGGCAATCCGCAACTTGTTGACAAACAGCAGTATGAGAAATGGATAAAACTTTCGATGAGCGACGCTGTTTACAAGGAGGTGGTTGCCGTCAACGGCGAATTTCCGGGCAGCTATATGGTCAGTGGCGACGGCCGTCTGGCGGTGGCGCGGTTGCAGTTCGGCAATGTGGTGCTGATGCCCCAGCCTATGGCGGGCGTGGGCGACAACGCTTTCAAGATTGTTCACGGCACCGAAACGGCTCCGCCGCATACCTACATCGCCGCCTATCTGTGGGCCCGTCACGGTTTCGGTGCCGACGCTATGATACATTTCGGCACCCACGGCAGCCTCGAGTTCACGCCCCGCAAGCAGGTGGCACTCTCGTCCGACGACTGGCCCGACATCCTTGTCGGAACCACGCCGCATATCTACATCTACACCATCGGCAACGTGGGCGAGAGCCTTATCGCCAAACGCCGTTCCTACGCCACTTTGGTGTCGTACCTCACCGCACCTTTCAGCGAAAGCGACGTGCGTGGACAGTACCGCGAGCTGTCGGAGGCTGTAAAGGCCTATTACCACACTTTGGAATCGGGCAACGAAAAACAACAGCAGCAGTCTTCGCTGAAAGTCAAGCAGATAGCTGTAAAGATGGGCATCCACCGCAACCTCGAGCTCGACAGCAACCTTGCCACACCTTATTCCGAATACGACATCACACGTATTGACAATTTTGCCGAAGAGCTTGCAAACGAGAAGATTACGGGACGTTCCTACACCATGGGCGTGCCTTATTCCGACAAGGAGATTTCGAGCAGCGTTTACGCCATGACCACCGACCCCATCGCCTACAGCCTGCTGGCGTTGGACAAACAGCGTGGTCGCGTCGCCGCCGATTTCGAGAAACATAAATCGCAGTTCACAGCCCGTTATCTGAATCCCGCCCGTAGTGTGGTGTCGCAGCTGATAGGCTCCAACGCCGAGGTGTCGGACGCCCAGATTTGCAAAATTGCGGGGATCTCCGCCGAGGAGCTTGCCAAAGCCCGCGAGATTGCCGACGCCACCGCTCCCAAGGACCTTCTGGCTATGATGATGGCGATGGCGCAATCTTCTGAAAATGATAGCAATATGACAATGCCGATGCCCAAGCGTGCGGCGACAGGCGCGACCTCTTCCGGTCGTCCGGCCAACCATCCGCACACAAAACCTGCAGGGATGAGCAACAAGACCGCCTTGAAACTGGCCAAGTTTATGGGCGCAAGTCCCGAATCGTTGCGCAAGATGGAGGCAGCTATGAACGGCAGGCCTGTCGACGACGGCAAAAACCGGCAGTTGTCGGGGATGCCGCCTGCAATGGCTTCGATGATGGGCGGCAAGGAATACTCCAAGGAGGAGATTGCCCTCTCGCAGGCTATTATGGAGGTGGAACGCACGGTGAAAAACGTGGCCAACTACAGGAATCTGCTCCGGCAGTGTCCCGAATACGAGCTTCAGTCGGTGGTCAACGCCCTCAACGGCGGTTTTGTGGCGCCTTCGCCCGGCGGCGACCCCATAGTGAATCCCAACACACTGCCCACAGGCCGCAACCTCTACGGCATCAACGCCGAAAACACACCATCGGAGGCGGCTTGGGAGAAAGGCAAGATGCTCGCCGACCAGACCATCGAGAACTACAAACACCGTCACAACGACAGCGTTCCCCGCAAGGTGAGCTACACCCTTTGGAGCGGCGAGTTTATCGAGACCGAGGGCGCTACCATCGCACAGGTTCTGTATATGCTTGGCGTGGAGCCTGTTAGGGATGCTTTCGGACGTGTTACCGACCTGCGTCTGATTCCCTCGCAGGAGTTGGGCCGTCCGCGTATCGACGTGGTGGTGCAGACCAGCGGCCAGCTCCGCGACTTGGCCAGCTCGCGGCTGTTTCTGATAAACCGTGCCGTGGCAATGGCGGCCGAAGCCAAAGGCGATAAATACGAGAACTACGTGCGCAGCGGTGTGGTGGATGCCGAGAAAGTGCTTACCAACAAAGGCCTTTCGCCCAAGGAGGCGCGCGAGATTTCGCTCTACCGCGTTTTCGGCGGCGTGAATGGCGGCTATGGCACCGGCATTCAGGGAATGGTGATGGCCGGCGACAAATGGGAGAAAGAGCAGGAAATAGCCGAGACATACGTCAACAATATGGGTGCTTTCTACGGCGACGAGCAACATTGGGAAAACGTTACCCAATATGCTTTCGAGGCGGCGCTTGCCAACACCGACGCCGTGGTGCAGCCCCGACAGAGCAACACTTGGGGTGCCCTCAGCCTCGACCACGTGTACGAGTTTATGGGCGGCCTCAACCTCGCTGTTCGCAACGTTACCGGCAAGGACCCCGACGCCTACCTCAGCGACTACCGCAACCGTAACAATTTCCGTATGCAGGAGGTGAAAGAGGCCATCGGCGTGGAAAGCCGCACCACCATTTTCAACCCTAAATTTATCTCCGAAAAGATGAAAGGCGGTGCCAGCGAAGCCAACGAGTTTGCCGAGATTATACAAAATACCTACGGCTGGAACGTGATGAAACCCAATGCGATAGACAACGAGATGTGGGACGAGGTTTACAACGTTTACGTAAAGGATAAATTCAACCTCGGGGTGCAGGGCTATTTCGAGAACACCAACCCGGCCGCCCTCGAGGAGATGACCGCCGTGATGATGGAGACCGCCCGCAAAGGGATGTGGCAGGCGTCCGACCAGCAGCTCAACGACATCGCCAAACTGCACACTGATTTGGTGAACAAATACAAACCCTCGTGCAGCGGCTTTGTTTGCGACAACGCCAAACTGCAACAGTTCATCGCACAGAAGGTGGACAAGTCCGTGGCTCAGCAGTATAGTCAGAATATCAGGGAGATACGTGAAATCGCCACCGCCGACAACAAAGGCATGGTGATGAAAAAAGAGCAGCTGAACGACGACAGCTCCACCACCCGCCATTTTGTTAGCAACCTGCTTGTGGGAGTGGGCGTTGCCGTGGCCATAGTGCTGATGATTCTGGTGGTCCGCAAACGTCGCAAAAACATGGATGATTTATAATAATTAGTCTTATCCGCAATCATGCTTACATGATAATTCACAAAATCAATCTGTTAGATCCGTACAATCCGTGGTCAACAGAAATAATTAGAAGTCTTATATGGAATAAAACAGAAAGACGATGCAAACTCTTGTCCTTTTGCTGATGATAGTCATCGGTTTCAACTTTGTGCTGAAACAGAGTTTCCGCGGTATGTTGTATGTGGCCGTGCTGGCGTTGCTGTCGGCGGGATTTGTGGCCTTGCTGTGGCCTGTGGCAATAGAGCAGTCGAAGATGCAGATCGCCCAGTGGCTCGCCAGTCCCGACCTGATGCTCGACACCTCGGTGATACTTACCGTGGATGTGGCGTTGCAGATGTGGTTTTGCATACTATGCGCCGACCGCCTGAACAACGTTGCGGAAAGCCGTTCCCGCAAGGTGCTGATGGCGGTGCTCGCGGTTTTCCCCGGACTGCTCTTTTTCGGGGTGCTGTTCAGCCTGCTGGTGGCAGTGATGTTCTCCTTCCCCGGCACCTCGTTCGCACTGTTGGGATACGGTTTCGCTGCCGTGGTGCTGCTGTGTATCCCTCTGACAGTGTGGCTGATAAAAAAACTCCTGCCCGAAGAGAGCATCCGTCTCGAGCTGCTGTTCCTCTCTAACGCCCTCGCCGCGATACTCGGCGTGGTGGCAACGGTGAACGGTCGTACTGCCGCCGAGGCGGTGGGCGACGTAAACTGGAAAGCCTTTGTGGCAATGGTGGCCATGCTGCTGGCAGGAACGGCGGCGGGCTATGGGTTAAGAAAAATAATTTTTAAACGTAAATATTTAAACAACAACTGATTATGCAATACATTTCGAGTATCCTCTATTGGATTTCTACCGGACTTCTGGTGCCGGTCATCGTCCTGCTGATTTACTTTTTCCTGCGCGCCTTGGTGCTTGTGGGCAGCTTTTTCGGACAATATCTCGACCTTCGCAAGACGGAACGTTTTATGAAACAGGAATTTAAGACGTTGAACGGCAGCAATTTGCCCTCGTTTATGGAACGTTTGCCAAAAAAAAGCCGCTCGCTGCTGGTGGTGTATCTGCGGCAGGTGTGGGAAAACCGCGGCAACCACGCTTTGGTGGAGAAACTGGTGGGCGATTTCGAGATTGCCGCCGACAAGGACCTTGCCATCTCCAAAACCCTCACCAAAATGGGTCCCATGCTCGGACTGATGGGCACTTTGATACCTATGGGTCCCGCCCTTGTGGGACTGGCCTCGGGCGACATCGCGTCGATGGCGTACAATATGCAGGTGGCTTTCGCTACCACCGTGGTGGGACTGTTCAGCAGTGCCATCGGTTTCGCCACCTTGCAGATAAAACAACGCTGGTACGTGCAGGACCTCAACAATTTGGAATATTTCGCACAACTCACCAAACAAAATCCCCAAAACGATGAGACGACGACTGCTGCATAACTCCGACGACAACGACCCCATGAACGTGGTTAGCAACCTCTTCGACGTGGCCATGGTCTTTGCCGTGGCGCTGATGGTGGCGCTCGTTACAAGGTTCAATATGACCGAGATGTTCTCCGAAGAGGATTTCACCATTGTGAAAAATCCCGGCAAGGAGAATATGGAAATCATCACCAAAGAGGGGCAGAAGATTAACCGCTACACCCCCGACGAGAATCAGGACGCCGCCTCCGGCAACCGCGGCCGCCGTGTGGGCATTGCATACGAGCTGGAAAACGGCGAGATTATCTACGTGCCGGAATAGCACAACTTTTGACAGGATACACAAAATCAAAAAAAAGCGGAACCCGCCAGGATTCCGCTTTTTTAAATTCAAAATCAATCAAATTCCTGCATTAACTATCTGATAATCTGAAAATCCGAAAGTCTGAAAATCGAGTTCGCAGGACACAAAGTGATCTTGCTGCGATTCGAACGCAGGACCTACTGCTTAGAAGGCAGTTGCTCTATCCAGCTGAGCTACAAGACCTTATTTCTTTGGAAATTTGCTTTTGAAGTCGGGATGGCAGGATTCGAACCTGCGACCTCCTGCTCCCAAAGCAGGC
>DBXF01000044.1:15369-36579 GCA_002309295.1 Bacteroidales bacterium UBA1219
TTCAGCCACTCACCCACCTCTCCGTTTGTCAAATTTCTGTCAAAATTCGGTTTGCAAAAGTACTACTTTTTTCCGAAACCACCAAATTTTTTTCGACTTTTGACCGTTTCTATTTCCTTGCTGCCTGATTAGCAACGCTTTGCATCTTGCGGGCTATCACTTCGGGGTCGCCCCAAAAGAAGTGTTTATGCACCTCGTTTTTGTCGTTCAGCTCAAAAATGTAGGGTATTGCGGTAGGATTACAAACGTTGTAATATTCTGTGACGGATTTGAAACCCGCCACAACTTTGTTTTGGATTAATGTACCGGCTGAATTAGCAAATCACCTAACTATTTCGTGGCGGAAGAACACGGCTATTTGTAGAAAAATATTGCTGTTTGACTCCAATTGAATATTTTTTTCGTATCTTTGAAAATACAAATTTAATGAATAACCAAAGTGTTGCATTTATAACTTGAATGTGGCCTGCAAAATTGCGTTTTTTTCACCAAAGCCCAAAACTTTTTGTTTTTGTTTAGTTGAATTTTGAGCTGGTGTAATGAAACGACATAAAAAAATGTGAGATTTTGTGATATTTATGGTATATAAATTATGAGAAAATGTAATATTTTGGCAAAATAAATTTTGAGAATTTGTAAAAAGGTTGTATCTTTGCATTTGATAATAGCATATAATACTGTCTGAATATGAATAGTAAATCACTGGTTTTCAAAAGGAAAATATATAACGAGATGCTTCGTTGGAAGCAAAGCAGCCAGGGCAAAACGGCCTTGCTGATTAAGGGGGCTCGTCGCGTGGGCAAATCAACCATAGCAGAGGAATTCGCCAAACGAGAGTACGACAGTTATATCGCCATAGATTTTGCCGATGCAAATGACAATGTATGGGAGGCGGTGAAGCACATATCGGACAGGGACGATTTTTTCATGCGGCTACAATTCATATTTGATGTAAAGTTATATGAACGGAAATCTGTGATTATTTTTGACGAAATACAGAAATGTCCTGAGGCCCGTCAGGCAATCAAATATCTTGTGAAAGACGGGCGGTATGACTTTATCGAGACAGGATCTCTTCTATCAATCAAAAAGAACGTCCAGAACATTGTAATTCCAAGCGAAGAGACCCGTCTTACCATGTATCCTATGGATTACGAGGAATTCCGGTGGGCTATGGGCGACACGGTCACAGTGCCCCTTATGGGAGAGATGCTTAAAAACCGGAGGCCATTGAGCGACGGCGTCACGCGGAAACTTATGCGTGACCTGCGCCTCTATATGCTTGTCGGTGGCATGCCTCAGGCGGTAGAGACGTATCTCAACACCAATAATCTTTCCGATGTGGATAATACAAAACGAGAAATACTCGAATTGTACAATGACGATTTTATGAAAATCGACCCAACGGGGAGAGTATCTAAAATGTTCAGTGCTATTCCTGCCCAACTTTCCAAGAATGCTTCACGTTATCAAGTCAATTCAGTATTGGAAAAACGAGAGAATAGGGATACCATGTCAGAATTGTTGAAAGATTTGGAGGATAGTCTTACGGTAAATTTCGCCCACCATGCCGACGACCCCAATGTGGGAATGCCTATGCATACCGACTATGGCCAATATAAGTTGTACGTTGGGGATACCGGATTGTTCGTAACCCTTGCTTTTTGGGACAAATCCGCCACCGATAACATCATTTACCAGAAACTTCTTTCGGATAAACTCTCGGCTGATCTCGGGTATGTATATGAAAACATTGTTGCGCAGATGCTCGTTTCTGCCGGAAACAGGCTGTTCTACCACACATGGCCTACTGAAAACGGAAAGCACAACTATGAGATAGATTTTATTCTTTCGAGAGGCAATAAGATTTGCCCTGTCGAGGTAAAGTCGTCGGGATACAAGACCCATGCTTCGCTCGATGCTTTCCAAAAGAAATTCTCCAACCGTATCGGGGACAGATATTTGGTTTATCCGAAAGACCTAAAAAAAGAGCAAGATTTGCTGTATGTTCCAGTCTTTATGACAATGCTACTATAGAAGGGTCCCAGAATTTCCTGTTGTCGCATATTTACAGTCCAACCTTTGATTGCGGACAAACGCCTTCAGCAGTTTTGTGGACTTTTATAGGTATCAAAGAATCAAGAAAGCAAAAAAACAAGTGCGCAGGCCAGTTCCGCAACAACTGTAATAATGGCCATATCACAGGTTCGTCGACTTTTCGACAAAGGCTTTCAAAGTGCCCTTGTTCCGCATCTTGAGCAGTTTTTCGGCACCTTTGTCCTTGGGAATAAGGCTTTTGTATTTTTCATAATAGTTAAGCACCGTTTCCACACCCGCCATGCACCCGTTTACCGCATCGTCATCCTTGTTTTTGACTACATATTCCGCCCAACCGCAAAGGCATAAAATCAACAGGTTGCCATCCTCGAATTGGATTGCATCGGCGTTGAGGGTGATTTTCACATCGGGCGTGCCGGATAACCACCAGACGACAAAGGCGGAAGCATCTTTGCGTTGTGCATGGTTTGGCGAATTGTTTTTCAACCAGTTGATGCATTTCATTGCATCTTGGGTGTAATTGGCGTATTCGGTTTTTTCAATCTCGCCGGGGATGGCAGGCACAACTAATTTCTGTGCGTTCATCCCTTGCAGAAGCAACAGGCCCAGCAACAGGGCGAACAGTTTTTTTATGTTTTTTTTCATGATAGTATGTTTTTTTGTTTTAGTTTATAACGTCATCGTTGAAAGCAGCTGTTTTCACACTGCAAAGGTACGAATATTTTCCGAAACATTGCCCAATTTGTCGTAAGAAAATATCTGGTACCCCGTTCCGTCGTCCACACGCAGAAGCCTACCGCAGGCGTTAGTGCCTGTGTTCGAGACAGTTCCGTAAAAAAACATATATTCATGTAGGTTGCAGGGATTGATAAATATGCCTTAAACAGTTTTCATATTTGTAAACGGTATCCGATTTTGGGGTTATAATATATTTTTTAATGAATGGCACCGCTTAACAAAAATAATGACATGAAGAACAATAGAAATGTAATAATAATATATAAAATTACAAGCCAACCATTCCTTTTTTTATGAGATTCGTGCTTGTATTTTTCACATAACATACCATATCTTTTTTCTGTTAATCGAAATATATTAAAGATGACAATAGGTATGGCAATTATTAATAATTCTATTTCTGAAAAAGCTTTTTTGTGAATAGTTCCATAAACATTTAAAAGAAACCCTATGTTGAACAGTTCACACATATTTGTAAATCCAAATCCACTAATATATGTATTTTTAGGAGCAACTTTTTTATACCATTTCGATGAAGTTGCCCTATAAAAAACATAATCAAAAAAATTTAGTATCATTATATGTTATAATTAAAATTAAAAACTATCTCATACCAATTCGTAATGCCGGATAACCTCCCGTTCCGTCGTCCACCCGCAGCAGCCTGCTGCAGGCGTTAGTTGCTGTGGCTTTCAGGTGCTGAGCTATATGTGTGGTACAGAGTGTCATTAACTTTTGATTTCTTGTATATCGTTTGACTTTGCTTTTTTATATTTTATTTGAATATTTCAAACACTTTATGTGAATAAATGTTTTTATAACCTAATGAATTATACCATTATTCATTACCTATAAGTTCTTGATATAATATTTTTCTCCCATTGCTAATTTTATAAAACAAAAGTATTTTCTTGCTGTAGTTCTTACCAAATAATCTAAATTCAATTGCATCTCTTTTGATATTGATTTCATTATTTTGTGTACTTACATATACATCTATACATAAGATTCCTAATATATAATTCTTTTTTAATTCATTATGGAATGTTTGTTCATACACTCTTATAAGTGACTGAGGTGATGGGTGTTCTTCTGTTATTTCACGTTCTAAAGGATATGTAATCCCCTTTGCATCCATAATCATTGCAAATGGATAAAAAGTTCCTTGTTTTTCGAGGAAAATCGTTAAGTATTCTTTTGCAGCATCTATTAATATAATTTCGTCATCAATTAAAACCATCTTTTAATCTATTTTGTTATCTTTTACATTTGTTATCTTTTACAACCACATTAATAACTTTATTGTTTTTAATTCTAATTCTAATAGATAAATGAATATCATAGTACTGAATATCATATCAGTTGTTGCGGATTTGCAATCCGCAACATTTTTATATAGGGATTTGAAATCCCGATGCTCTTCTGTGGCGTATGAATAAACATCCATTGGATGTTTCGATAACGAAGCGGAGAGTAACAAATTCGCCACAACAAGAATTGTGTTACAGGAATATGAGCACTGTGAATCTGTCACCATCGGTTATTTTATTTTTTGCAAAAGTACGAAAAAAATCAACAAGGCAGTCAAAAAAATAAGGCGGCTGATACAGCCGTCTTATTTTTTTAATCAAAACATATTCTCCTATTTCTTTGACGCTTGATTAGCAACACTTTGCATCTTGCGGGCTATCACTTCGGGGTCGCCCAAAAAGAAGTGATTTTGCACTTTGTAGTTGTCGTCGAGCTCAAAAATGTAGGGAATTGCGGTAGGAATATTGAATTCGATTATCTCTTCGTTGGTCATCTGGCGAAGCTCTTTCACAATGCCGCGCAGGCTGTTGCCGTGGGCCACCACCATCACCTCGTCGTGTTTCTCGAAAGCCTTGAGTATGTGGCCGTTGTAGTAGGGCATCAGTCGTGCTATGGTGTCCTTGAGGGCTTCGGTGAGGGGTATCTCGCTGTCGCTGAGTTCGTTGTAACGCGGGTCGCGGCGGGGACTGCGTTCGTCGTCCATGGCAAGGGCGGGAGGCTGCACGTCGTACGAGCGGCGCCATAGTTTCACTTGGTCGGCGCCATATTTCTCGGCGGTTTCGGCTTTGTTGAGTCCTTGTATGGCTCCGTAGCTTTTCTCGTTAAGGCGCCAGCTTTTCTCCACCGGCAGGTAGTCCATGTCCATCGCGTCGAGCACGTTGTTCAGCGTCTTAACGGCGCGTTTCAGATAAGATGTAAAGCATATTTCGGGGCGGTATCCCTCTTTTTTAAGCAGTTTTCCGGCCTCGTAAGCCTCTTTAATTCCGTTTTCGGTAAGGTCAACGTCGGTCCAGCCGGTAAAAAGGTTAAGTTTGTTCCATTCGCTTTCGCCGTGGCGGATAAGTATCAGTTTTTTCATTTTTTATTAGTTTTAGAAGTTTGTTTTTCAGTTTCGGCGTTTGTTGTTTTGTAAAACACCTTGTCGGAAAGCTTGCCTTTCACGGAAAGCACGATAAACACTATTCCCGCAAGTATGAACGGTATGCTCAGCAGCTGTCCCATGTTCAGTGTCATGCCCTGCTCGAAAGCCACCTGGTCCTGTTTGATGAACTCTATCAGGAAACGGATTCCGAACAATGCTGTAAGGAAGATTCCGAACGACATCCCCGGACGGATTTTCCCTTTCTTACGCACGTAATAGATAAGCAGCGATGCGAAGATTATCAGGTACGAAAGTGCTTCGTAGAGCTGTGTGGGGTGCTTGGGTACGGTCTCGTGGTTGCGTTCGTAGATGAAACCCCACGGCAGGGTGGTCTCCACGCCGTAGATTTCGGAGTTCATCAGGTTGCCGCAACGCACACAGGCTCCTACAAGGGGTATCACTATCACCAGACGGTCCAATATCCACACGGGGTTTACCTTGGTTTTGTAGCAGTATAGCCACAGTCCCAGCAGTATGCCTATTGCTCCGCCGTGACTTGCAAGTCCTTGATAACCTGTAAATTCGCCCGTTTCAAGATTCCACGGAAGCACTATCTCCAGCAGATGGTCCTTGTAGTAGCTCCATTCGTAGAAAATGCAGTGTCCGAAACGCAGTCCCACCAAAAGTGCGATGAAGCAGTAGATGGTGAGTTTGTCCAAATAGCTAGTATCCACGCTTTCGCGGCGGAACATTTTCAGCAGGATGAAATAAGCCGAAATGAACCCCACGGCGAACAGCAGCGAGTACCACCGCAGTCCGAAGGAGCCTATGTGGAAAATAACGGGGTCGGCCGACCAGTGTATTATCAAGTCTGTCATAACCAGCGTATTACGTTAGTTACTTGGCGTAGTTGACGGCGCGGGTTTCGCGTATCACGGTAACTTTTATCTGTCCCGGATAGGTCATCTCGTTCTGGATCTGACGCGAGAGGTCGAGAGAGAGCTGGGTTGCTTCTGCGTCGCTCACCTTGTCGGCACCCACTATCACGCGGAGTTCGCGGCCAGCCTGGATGGCGTAGGTCTTCACCACTCCGGGGTAGGTCATGGCCATCTCCTCGAGTTTGTTCAGACGGTTGATGTAGGCTTCCACCACCTCGCGGCGTGCGCCGGGACGTGCGCCGGAAATGGCGTCGCAGATCTGCACTATGGGAGCGATGAGGCTTGTCATCTCGGTCTCGTCGTGGTGTGCGCCGATGGCGTTGCACACTTCGGGACGTTCTTTATATTTCTCGGCCAGTTTCATGCCAAGGAGTGCGTGCGGCAGGTCGGGCTCGTTTTCGGGCACTTTGCCTATGTCGTGGAGCAGTCCGGCACGTTTGGCCAGTTTGGGGTTCAAGCCCAGTTCCGAGGCCATGGTAGCCGAAAGGTTGGCCACCTCGCGCGAGTGCTGCAGCAGGTTCTGGCCGTACGACGAACGGTATTTCATACGTCCCACCATACGCATCAGCTCGTGGTTCATGTTCACGATGCCGAGGTCGATGCAGGTGCGTTTGCCGGTTTCGATGATCTCCTGTTCTATCTGTTTGCGGGTTTTCGACACCACCTCTTCGATACGTGCGGGGTGAATGCGGCCGTCGGTAACGAGTTTGTGGAGCGACAGGCGTGCTATCTCGCGGCGTATGGGGTCAAATCCGGAGAGGATGATGGCGTCGGGCGAGTCGTCGATGATGATTTCTACTCCGGTGAGCGATTCGAGGGCGCGTATATTACGGCCTTCGCGGCCTATGATGCGGCCTTTCACCTCCTCGTTTTCGAGGTTGAACACCGACACGGTGTTTTCGATGGCCGTCTCGGTGGCGGTGCGCTGTATGGACTGCACTATGATTTTCTTGGCCTGCTCGTTGGCAGTGATTTTGGCCTCTTCCACAATGTCCATAATCATTCCCGAAGCTTCGCTCTTGGCTTCTTCCTTGATTATTTCCATAAGGCTTTCCTTGGCTTCGTCGGCGGTCATGGAGGCTATGTGCTCCAGTTTTTCCACACTTTCCTTGTAGATTTTGTCCACTTCGGCCTGACGTTTGTTCAGCACTTCGATGCGCTGGTTGAGGTTTTCGCTCACGCCTTTCAGCTCGACGCTTTTCTTTTGGAGTTCTTCAACTTTCTGGGCCAGAGCCTGTTCGCGTTGTTTCAGTTTGTTTTCGTTGGCGGCGATTTTGGCGTTGCGTTCCGACACCTGTTTGTCGTACTCGCTTTTCATCTGAAGGTATTTCTCCTTGGCTTGGAGGATTTTGTCTTTCTTTATCACTTCGGCCTTGGCTTCGGCGTCAACGAGGATTTGTTTGCTTTTGGCGAGCAGTCTGTCGCTCAGCACTTTGCGTGTGAGGAATATGCCTACGCCACCTCCGACGAGCAATCCTCCCACGATACAGATAATTGGTACTAACATATATTTATTTTGTTTTGGAGGTTGCACACCTTGCGGTAACGGTGCTGGCGGGGTGGGGAATAAGACTGTACCGAGCTTCGCAAGAGTTATGGTAAACTCTATAAAATAGGATTTGAGTGTCGGGGGCTTCTGTTATGACCGTCTTTCCCTGTTTTGCAAGAAGAGCGTGCTCGCTTTCGGCATGGTTCTCAAAACGTTGGTGGAAAAACAACATCCACTCCCATGAACTTACTCGGTTTGTAAAAATAATTGATGAGTTTACAAACTGGGTCCACCCGGTACAGTATCTCTCATCGTTATAAATGCCTTAGGATGTGTTTCTTATCAAATTATTGCTCCTGATCCAATACGTTTTCTATTTCTTCGAGTTTGCTCATCAGTTTTGAATTCACATATTGGTCGTTTTCCTCGAGTTTTATTATTTTTGTCGACATTTCCACGCTCATCATTGCCAGAATATCCTGCATGTCCTTGTAAGCGAATGCTTTTTTGTATTCTCCGGCTCGTTGGTTAATTCTGTGCACTGCTTTTCGGATGGTCTCTTCCTCCTCCGCTGTCACTTTCATCTTGTAGGGCCTGTCCAGAATTACTAACGTGATTGGAAATTCGTTGTCCATTATTTCTCGACTTTTGTCAATAACTCAATACTTTTATCTATTTCCCGTATTAGGCGATTTATCTTTATTTTAATTTCCGTTGTATTACCCTTATCGCTAAGTGTGTTTCCTAAATTAAGTATTTTGTTTTGTTCTTCTAATTGTTTAATTATTAAATTATTATTATATATTTGACTTTCAAGCTCCCTGTTACGTTGCTCGCTCTCCGAAAGTTGTTTTTCAAGCGCTTTTTTCGACTCAATCAGTTGTCTGATTTTGTACTCTATACCTGATATTTTTGTTTCGAAATCGAGCATCGTTTTATCTAACACGGAACTTTAAAAACGTTTGCAAAAATACAATTTTTTTTGCGTTTATGCAATTTTATTTGCGCTTTTTATTAACCTTAACTTGTGATGATTGCGGTATATTATTGTTAAACAATGTGTTAAAGGTGTGTTAATTATGCCAAATCGAGGTTATGCCCCATGCGTGTCTGTTTGGTGCGCAGATATTTTTCGTTGTATTTGTTCGGCGTTATGATGATGGGTAGCGTTTCGACTATCTCCAGCCCGTAGCCTTCCAGTCCGTTGCGTTTCACGGGGTTGTTGGTCATAAGGCGCATTTTGGTGACGTTCTGGTCGCGGAGTATCTGGGCACCGATGCCGTAGTCGCGTTCGTCGGCTTTGAAGCCGAGCTGGATGTTGGCGTCGACGGTGTCGAGTCCCTGCTCCTGCAGGTGGTAGGCACGCAGTTTGTTTATCAGCCCTATGCCGCGGCCTTCCTGACTCATATACACCACCATTCCCTTGCCCTCTTTCTCTATCTGCTGCATGGCGTAGTGGAGCTGCTCGCCGCAGTCGCACTTGCACGAGCCGAAGATGTCGCCCGTGGCGCACGACGAGTGCACGCGCACCAGCACGGGTTCGTCTTTCTCCCATGTGCCTTTTTTAAGCACTAGGTGTGTGGCGTTGTTGTTGAGCTGGGTGTAGGCTATCAGCTGGAAATTGCCCCATTCGGTGGGGAGGAACACCTCTTCTTCCTTGCGTATGAGTGTTTCGTTGGCAATGCGGTAGGCGATGAGGTCCTTGATGGTTACTATCTTGAGACCAAATTTCTTGGCCACCTCCATCAGCTGTGGCAGTCGTGCCATGGTGCCGTCGTCGTTGATTATCTCGATGAGAGCTCCGCAGGGGTTGAGTCCGGCGAGGCGGGCGAGGTCCACCGCCGCTTCGGTGTGTCCGGCACGTACGAGCACGCCGCCGTTGCGGGCGCGAAGGGGGTTGATGTGTCCGGGGCGGCCTAGGTCGGAGGCTTTGGTGTTGGCGTCGGCGAGGGCGCGGATGGTCATGGCGCGGTCGTGCATCGAGACGCCCGTGGTGCAGCCGTTGCCCAGCAGGTCGACGGTGATGGTGAATGGGGTGCCGAGGAGCGAGGTGTTGTTGCTCACCTGCATGTCGAGGTCGAGCTCCTTGCAGCGCTGCTCGGTGATTGGGGCGCAGAGCACCCCGCGGCCGTTCTTGAGCATGAAATTCACCTTCTCCGGCGTTATTTTCTCCGCCGCGATGATGAAATCGCCTTCGTTTTCGCGGTCCTCGTCATCGACAACTATTACAAATTTGCCTGCTTTGAAATCTTCAAGAGCTTCGGCTATGGTGTTTAATTTGGTGTCCATCAGTATGTTGTGGTTATTTTTGCGTTTTTATTGGTTTTGCAAAGATACGGAAAAAAGTTGACTTTTCCACCGAAATACTTGTTTTTGAACACGAATTGCCACGAATTGACCGTGAATTTTGTGAACTGTGATCGGTGAACCGTGAAAAAGAATGCGGAATGGGTTAATTACTATTAGGGGCATAAAAAAAGACAGCCTTTTGAGCTGTCTAAATAATCTTTGAAATTTCTTGCAAAACTTTCAAGTTCTTTCCAATTCTTTAAAGACTGGAAAGAATTTTATCTATAGTCAATAGGAGTTTCATTACATTTTCTCAAATAATCAATCAAATACAATGTTACAGAGTCATTGATTTGCATTTTATTTGACACGTAATTTGATAATTTATTCAAAGTAGAATCTGGAAGAGGATTACTGTAACCTAAATGTTGTAAAGGTGTATGGTCCTCATAAAATAAAGAGTGAAGATATGTGTAACGATATGCCAATTCAAAAACATTCCGCTGTACTTCAAATTCATCGTCTTTCTTTATATACTTCTCTATTGAGTCAGACAAGTCACATGCAGCATAATACCATGACTCATGAGCAAACCATATACATTCTGTACCAAAATTATCATCAGATTCAATTTGTTGAAGTGAATCTGAATTGCTTAATTCATTATTCTCTTTATGAGAGCAACAACATAATAAAACATTGCAAAAGCAAAATAACGATACGACTATTTTTTTCACTGTTATTATATTTATAATGACCTATAACTAATATTTTTATTTTTTAGTATATTTGTCGTACATTTCTTGTCTTTTGCAACGTAATTCAAATCCGCAACAACAGGTATTCAATATATTACGCTGTTTGTGAATAAAAATCATCTTTTTTCCAAAATAAATGAAAATTTTTCGTATATTTGCTAAAATGCAGTTTTTACGATGAACGCAAGTAAGATTTTTAATGTTAGGCATTTAGATGATGATTTTTTGTTTCACTGCGGTGAAAAATTGAGATATTTTTTCGACGACTGAAATTGTTTTCAGTCGTTTTTTTTGTAATGGACCAAAAAGTAAACGTTAAAACAGATATACGATATGAGTAATTTAAAAGGAAGAAATCTGATATCCATCACCGACTTCAGCAAGGAGGAATACATTCAGGTGCTGGATATTGCCGAAGAGTTTGAGAAGAACCCCAAACAGCCCATCCTGAGCGACAAGGTGGTGGCCACGCTCTTTTTCGAGCCATCCACCCGCACCCGCCTCAGTTTCGAGAGTGCCGCCAACCAGCTCGGCGCCCGCATCATCGGTTTCAGCGACCCCGGCGGAACCAGCGTCCAGAAAGGCGAGTCGCTGCACGACACCATAGTGATGGTGAGCAGCTACAGCGACCTGATAGTGATGCGCAACCCCAAGGAAGGCAGCTCGCGCTACGCCAGCGAAGTGGCCTCGGTGCCCGTTATCAACGCCGGCGACGGCGCCAACCAGCACCCTACGCAGTGCATGCTCGACCTCTACTCCATACGCAAGACCCAGGGCACACTCGAAAACCTGAACATAGCCATGGTAGGCGACCTGAAATACGGACGCACCGTGCACTCGCTAGTGCAGGCCATGTGCAACTTCAACGCCACCTTCCACCTCGTCTCCCCCGTGGAACTGAAGCTCCCCAGCTCGGTGAAGATGTCCGTCAAAAACGCCAACCTTAAATATTACCAATACACCGACTTGGCCGAGGTCATCCCCTTCGCCGACATCATCTACATGACCCGCGTACAGCGCGAGCGTTTCCCCGACCCGCTGGAGTACGAGCGTGTGAAAGACAGCTGCATCCTCACAGCGTCGATGCTGAAAGGCTGCAAGCCCAACATGAAAGTGCTGCACCCGCTGCCGCGCGTCAACGAAATCACTGTGGATGTGGACCGTACACCCTATGCCTACTACTTCCGCCAGGCCCAGAACGGTGTCTATGTACGCCAGGCCCTGATGGCAGCCATCCTCGGCGTAAGATAACAAAAGGCAGGCGGGACAACCGGAGCATTCCGGCCATCCCGACAACGAACCACAAACACAAAACCATTCACACCCAAAAACAAAACAGCAATGGAACCGAAAAAAGAATTAATAGTCCCCGCCATTGAGAATGGCACCGTCATAGACCACATACCCACCGACGTGGTGTACCAGGTGATTCGCATCCTGGGCCTCGACAAATACAACGACGAGGTGCTGATAGGCAACTACCTGCACAGCCAGAAATACGGCCGCAAGGGCATCATCAAAATCAAGAACAAATATTTCGACCATGACGAAATCAACAAGATAGCCCTCGTGGCGCCGCTGGCCAGCATCATCAAAATCCGCAACTACCAGGTGGAGGAGAAGATCCATGCCGAGGTGCCCGACCATGTGAACAAAATCATCAAATGCATGAACCCCAAGTGCATTACCAACTTCGAGGCCATCGAGACAAAGTTCGATGTGGTGGACCGCGACCCGCTGAAACTGCGCTGCCACTACTGCGAGAAATTCACCACCAAGGAGACCATGAAGTTTCAAGACTAGCCCTATAAGCTAGTATTTCTGGAGACAAAACCGCTAAACGATGAAGAGATACACCGTACATCTGCTCATTCTCTCCCTGGTGGCCTTGCTGGGTTATTTTGCCACTCTATGGTTTCACATGGAATTCTTTGCCATCCTGCCGGCGTTGGCGATGCCCCTGCTGGTGCTCTACTTCGCCGTAGTCGACGCGATGCAGTATTGGGTGACGATGCGTAGCGTGAACCAGTCGCCCAAGACCTTCGTGCAGTCCTTTCTGGCGCTGTCAGTCGGGGTGCTGTTCCTGCACATGGGGGTGCTCATTGTGGGGATGTTCGCCATTGGCCCGCTCACCGAGGTGACACTACAGAAGCATTTCATCATCGGTTTTCTGATCTACTATGTGGTATTCACCACCTTCATCATCACCGAGTTGGTGCTGACAGTGAAGAAGTTTCAGAAAGTGGACAATTAGCCGTCAGGCCACGTCGACATTCTCGTTCTCTTCCTCGGTACGATTTTTAGAGCGTTTCTCTTTGAAGAGACGCTCTATTCCTTTTAGTACCCAGTTGATGAAAAGGATGAATCCCAGCGCGATGTCAGCCTCACGCCACATGCCATAGCCACAGAGGCAGCCTACTCCCGCCGAACACCAGATGGTGGCGGCGGAGCTGAGACCCTGGATGTTGACACCATTCTTGATGATGACGCCGGCGCCGAGGAAGCCGATGCCTGTCACCACCTGCGAGAGGACACGCAAATTGTCATTGTTGACCAATCCGCCGTTGGCGACGGCAGTCATGATGATCGACTCGGAGATAAGGATATAGATACAGGCGCCTACTGCCACCAGCGAGTTGGTGGTGAGGCCGCCATGGCGGTGACGTATTTCACGCTCGGCGCCAATCAGCGCTCCTGCCAGCAGGGCGCAAGCCAGACGTAATACGAAAGTAGTTAGCGGCATAATGAGTTGTTTTGATTCTATTATATTTATCATCAATTAATTACTAGCGACACGCGTCGGCGCAGCTGCTGCCTACGTCCTGCAGCGTTGTAGGCGTCGACCACAATCATGTAGTTGCCACGTGCACAACGCGAGCCGGCATCGTCAGTGCCATCCCATGCCACCACCCCCTCACAGCCCAGAAGGGCGGCACGCGTCAGGTGGCGCACCAGGCGTCCATGGGCATCGAAGACAGTGATATCGCACGACAAATCGCAGTTGTTCAGCGAGTAAGCAATATTCGTCAAGTCGTTGTATCCGTCGCCGTCGGGCGAAAAAAGTGTAGGCTCGACAGTAAAATCGTTGTCCACGAAAAGGAACTCGTGCGACTGTGAGTTTTTGGCTGTCGGGGTGCCGAAACCCGAAAGCGAAGAAGCTGAATACCAGTTGTTCGCATCGTTGGTGGCAGCATCGGGCGATCGGCGCTCCAGCGCTACGCCCTCCACATCGTTCAGCAGGTTGCTATGCATTGAGGCGGAATAGTCGAAGCGGTCGAGCACCACGGTGTCGGGCTTCGTCAGCATGACGGTGCCTGCGGCATCGGGATAGGAAGGCATCGCACTGACTTCGAAGAGCTTGGAAGGCTGCTGCACGGTGTAGTTCGAAGCCACAAACTGCCTGTCGGTGGTCACCACGGCATAGTCGTGAGGCATCAGCATCCCCTCGTTGGCGAAGGGATAAAGGAGTGAGACCGACTCGCCATCGAATCGTGCCAAACGCAAGTCATTCAGCGGAATAACACTGTCAGTGCGGTTATATATCTCCACATAATCCACCCCACCAGTCGTCGGATTAAACAGCACCTCGTTGACCACCACGTCGCCAGGGTGGAGACTATAAACAACAGGAAGAGGAGGCAATGTTCTATTGATGCCTATATCGTCAAGATAAAAACGATCCCCTCTGGAAGGTGTATACATACAGCACCATCCGAAAAAAGCACTGTCAGGTATACTAGTTCCTTCAATGAGTTGTCCACCTCCCAAAAATACATAATGGGGAACGATACCACTACATACCGTATCTCCCCAAACTTCAACAGTAGACTTATTAATCAGCAGCACCTTCATTCTTAACGACAGAGGTGTCCGTGTTAAAGAATTACCACAAAAGAACAAACGTTCTCTATCTTGGTACAATGCAATACGTTTATGGGAATCTGAATAACGGTCTAGAATTGCTAATGCCAGATATTGACTACTATAAGGCAAATCATCAATATTAGAATACAATGCCACCATGGCCATATTATTAACGGAGGGAGAATAGCCAAACTTAATCCAGAATTCCCAGCTAATAGTGTCCGTTCTAGGCATTGCGAAATGAAACAGGAGTTGTGATAACGAAACTTCAGACACCTCAGAAAACAATTGCAACTGATTGTTGCTGTTGACACGGAAGTCGGCGGTGTCGCCTGTCCAGGTGGGATTGTGGGTGAAATCGCCGTCGCTGAAATCTTCCCACACCTGCGCATGTGCCGTCAGCGACAACAGCACGAAAAAGAGAAGGGCTATATGGGCAGAACGCAGTGTCATGGCAACGTATTTCATTCAAACACAAGCACAACGGCATAGACAAAAAAATATTGTTACAGGATAAATATTTTTAGTACCTTTGCAAA
The DNA here is from genome assembly GCA_002309295.1 of Bacteroidales bacterium UBA1219. Classification (GTDB taxonomy): domain Bacteria; phylum Bacteroidota; class Bacteroidia; order Bacteroidales; family P3; genus UBA1219. The sequence continues at coordinate 30,435 of DBXF01000044.1, forward strand.
AAACAAGTATTTGCTTAATATGAAGAAAATCGTTGTAACACTGATGTTTGCACTGGCTATGCCTTTGTGCATGCTGGCGCAGGAGCCGCTGAAAGTATCTACATTCTACTTGGACAACGGACTGAAAGTGATCATCGCCGAGGAGCACTCTGCCCCGAAAATCTTCGGTGCCGTCATCGTCCACGCCGGCAGCAAGAACGAAGACACTGCCGNNNNCAAGGGTACCGACCGCATCGGCACCATCAACTGGGAAAAGGAAAAAGTGTATCTCGACAGCATCAGCCTGATGTACGACAAGCTCCACGCCACACACGACGAGAAGGAGCGCCATGACGTGCAACTTGAAATCAACCGATTGAACATTCTGGCATCGAAATACGCCATTGCCAACGAGACCGACGCCATCCTGCAGCAGATGGGCTGCACGGGGCTCAATGCGGGCACAAGCTACGACCAGACAGTGTATTACAACACGCTACCTTCCAACCAGCTGGAAAACTGGATGATGGTCTACGCCGAGCGTTTCCGCAACCCCGTATACCGCCTGTTCCAGAGCGAGCTGGAAGCAGTGTATGAAGAGCGCAACATGTATGCCAACGAGATGCTATACACTTTCTCGCGCAACATCTTCACCGAGTCGTTTGGCGACCATCCCTACAGCCGTGACATCATCGGCCTCGACGAACATCTGAAAAATCCGCAGCCGTCGCAGATGAAGGCCTTTTACGACAAATATTACGTAGCCCGCAACATGACCTTACTGCTGGTGGGAGACCTGTACACCTTCGATGCTTTGGAGATGGCCAAGCGCTATTTCAGCCAATGGAATAGCGGCGAGCAGATTGTTCAGCCGGAATACAATCTGCCGCGCTTCGAGAAACAGACCATCAAGGAGGTGAAGCAGACCCCTGTGAAGGCTGGTCTGATGATCTTCCCCGGCGTGAAAGCCAACGATCCCGACGAACTGCCTCTTTCGGTGCTGAGCCAAATAGTGTCGGGCGGCAACGGAAGCCTCGACGAGCTTGCCTCGGAAGGCAAACTGATGGCGGCACAGATGATGAGTCTCTCGCTGCAGGACGCCGGCACCAACGTCATTCTCTATGTCCCCAAAATCCTAGGACAGAAGCACACCGCTGCCGAAGAGCTGATATGGAATTGTCTGGACTCGGTGAAGGCAGGCCATTTTAGCGACAAATTGCTGGAGAGCATCAAGATGAAGTATCTGCTCGAGCGCACCGCCAGCATGGAGAGTCTCGAAGGTATTGCCATGCTGCTGGAATCGCTGGAAATGAGCGGGATGACATACTCCGAATGGGAGAAAGACAACGAGCGGCTGCAGCTGATGACCCGCGAAGACATCATGCGCGTGGCACAAAAATACTTCGACCGCAACCACTGCACCATCGTGCGCTCGTCAATGGGTCTCCCCAAGAAAAGCGCCGCCGTGAAACCCGACTGGGACCACCTCGACGTACAGAACCAAGGCCAGAAATCGCCTTTTGCACAGATGATTGCGGAACGCCAAGTAGCGCCCATCGAGCCTCAGGTCATCGACTTCAAAAAAGACTTAGCCATCACAACTGCCGCCAAGGGTTACACCATGTATACCACCGAGAACAAGAAAAACGACCTCTTCACCCTCAACATCTACTACCATTACGGCACACTGGACAACAAGGACATGGAGTATGCCTTGAGCTATTTCAACATGCTTGGCGCCAACGACATGACGCTTCACGAATTCGAGATAGAGCTTGGACGTCTTGGCGGCATCATGCAGCTGAGCTGCCAGGAAGATTACACCTGCCTGAAAATCATCGGCTTCGAGCGCAATATGGAAGCCATCATGGCGCTGGTGGCACAAAAGATAAAGAACCCGCGCCACGACGAGCAGCAGCTGAAGAACCTCATACAGGAAGCACAAGCCTCGGCCAAAGCAGCTAAAAAAGACGCCTCGACATGGAGCAGCGCCCTGGCGGAATATGTGGAGTATGGCGAAATGTCGTCGTTCCTGAACCACAGCACCATCAAAGAGATGAAGAAAGTCACGGGCGAAGAGCTGACGGGCTACATGGCTCCGATGTTTGAGCGCGACGGATACATCACTTTTGTGGGTCGCCGCAGTCCCGAGAGTGTAGCGAAGATACTGATAGACAACGGGCTGGTGCGCGATGCAAAGACGACCATGCCGCAACGTCGCCGCACACCCGTCGAGCAGAAAGAGAACAAGGTGTTCTACGCCAGCGACAAATCGTTCATGAAAAGCGACATAAGTTTCCAGGCCGAGAGCGACAAATTCGACCTTCGCGACCGCGCCACGTGTCTGATGTTCAACGAATACTTCGGCGGCGGCATGAACTCGGTGGTCTTCCAAGAGATTCGTGAGTTCCGCTCACTGGGCTACCACACCTATGGCCTCTTCAAATACGACGTGCTGCAGCGCAGAAAGCCGTACCTATACTGCTACCTGGGCACGCAGTGCGACAAGACCAACGACGGCATCGAGGCCATGCTGGAGCTGATGACGAAATTCCCCGACAGGCCAGAGAAATTCGAGACCTCGCGCGACTATCTCATTGCCACACGCAACAGCCAATATATCAGTTTCCGTCGCATTCCTGAACAGGTGCGTTATTGGATGGAGGTGGAACGTGTGCAGCAAGACCCGCGCGGCGAGTTGACGCGCCAGATTGAGACACTGCAATACAGCGACCTGCAAAAGTTCCACGACAAATACATCAAGAATCGCCCCATTGTCATCACCATCAGCGGCAACGCCAAGAAATATGACCTCAAAGCCCTGAAGCAATTCGGCGAAGTGAAAGAGGTGAAATACAAAGAAATGATCAAGTGGTAATAGCATGAAACAGAGTTGTCCCAAATGCAAGACGCTGATAGAGATCAACGAGAAGGAATACTATCCGGGCAGCACGGTGGTGAAGCCTTGTCCGCTGTGCGACGGGAAAGTTACATTCAACATACCTGACAATAAAACGACGGACGAAGCAGCCATCACCAAGCTCAGCGAGGAGGTGGAGACATTGAAGAGTCAGTTGAAAGACATCAACTCACAAAAAGAACAGGAGAAAGCCATGCTAGAAGCTGCATTGAAGGAAGCGGAAGAACGTATTGTTCGAGCAGAAAATACAGCAGCAAAAGAAAAAGAAAAACAGCATGCTGAAACCTGCACCAAGGGCATTGAGCATGATTCCAACAATCCCCCTAACTATAATAAAGGAAGGAGGTTCTCCTGGAAATGGATTATTGTGGAAATGGCAGTAGTCATCGTTCTAGCAATTCTTGCAACTATCAACCACAATGGATCAACGAAAACGAATGAGGAAAAGATTACTGTGATGGATTTTTCCGGTCGCATTGGAGAGGACTATTCGGCAGCAATAATATGGAATGATTCTGTCCGAATATATCATTTTCTCGACTATACTCGAGACATTAAGAAGATAGATTTCGATAATTCAAATGGGCATCTAATACTATTCTGCTACGAACAAAGAACTGGAAAATACATCGGAAAATTTGATGGTTTTCTCGACGTAGACTATCTCGCAGAAGGCAATGGTTCATGTGGCACTAATGAGGGCCGTTACGTTGGAGATTACACCAACTATAAGAATGAAACCATCACTTTTGACATGAAGATCAACAAAGTATATTGGACTTCAGAATAATTCACAACCTATTACGCTTATGAAACAGAGTTGTCCCAAATGCAAGACGCTGATAGAGATCAACGAGAAGGAATACTATCCGGGCAGCACGGTGGTGAAGCCTTGTCCACTGTGCGACGGGAAAGTGACATTCAACATACCTGACAAAAAAGCAACAGACGAAGAAGCCATCACAAAACTCAACGAAGAGGTGGATGCATTGAAAAAGCAACTCAACGACATACAAAGCAACAACGAGAAGAACAAAGCCGCGATGGCAGCGAAACTGAAGGCTGCCGAAGACCGCGCTGCACATGCTGAAAGCCTTGCAAAACAGCCTACCTCTGCCAACACCGGCCTACCCCCGCAACGTCCTGCCAGCCCGAAGAACGGCAAGGCAAAAAAAAACAGTACAGGGGCTTGGATATGGGGAGCAGTTGCCATTATGGCCTTTGCACTTCTTGTGTTGCTGATCAGCATCAGAGGATGTTCGCATCATGACGATGTGATAGATGATAAATCAAAAACGGCGACAACTACCATTGATTCAACCCCCGCAAACACAGGAACCGACAATAATTCCATGCGTAGTCAAGGCCGAGATACTATACGACAATTTCCCGATGAAGAAATAATCAAGGATGTCATCGGCACATATCTCAACGCCAAGGCAAACAACGATTTCAACAGCCTTTATGGAACATATGCTCCCATGGTGGAAAAATTTCACGACGCGTCATATCTGACACGCAGTGAGGTTCTCGCCAAAGAGCAACGATACGACAGTGTATTCCAAGTATACGGCAAATATAGCGAGGTGATGTGGAAAACCTTCCGCATTGAGTGGGCAAGCAGCAACCGCGTAGCCGTTATAGTGGTAGAAAAATTCGACATCGACCGCGTAGACAAAAACAAACTTCGCCACTTCGTGCTGGAGAAGCACATCACCCTCAATGATGACTACCAAATAGTCAGCGTATGGGATAACCAACTGAGTGCAAAAAAATAAACAAACATCTTTATCTCACAGAAACAACCAGACACAAGTATAGTATGAAACAGAGCTGCCCTTACTGCAAGACAATTATAGAAATCAACGAGAAGGAATACCCTTCTGGAAGCACGGTGGTGAAGCGATGCACACTGTGCGGTGGAAATGTCACCTTTACCATTCCCAAGAACGAGACGGTAGACAAGGCTGAATACGACAAACTGCTGGAGGAGATAGAGATTCTTCATCAGAGGATAGAAGAGTTGGAATTGAATAATGAGAATGACGTCCCCACCACAATATTGCCGCCATCAGATTACAGGGAAAATGAAATCGACGAGCAGACTATAAGAGAGGAAATAACAAAAGAGTTAAGTGATAAATTTAACAGAGAACGATTCTTTATCACTCAAAAAATAAAAAAGGAGAACAAAACCAAGACTACGGCACTTGCCAGTGTGTCTGCCATCTTAGGCATTGCCGTGATTGCTCTTATCATTGGACTGTTTGCAACGAACCATAAACTGAAAGAGGCGAAAAGCAATTGGTATTATTACAGAGACTTAGCTGAAACTGAGCAATCATCAAACATAGAAGCCAACGACAGGATTCAAGAACTTTCGACTGAAAACCAGCAACTAAACGACTTTAAAAACAGTGTAACAAATACTTATCCAATAATAATCACAGACATACAAATTGGAAATACCGATTACGGAGGAAATATTGAGACAGACTATGGTGAAGACCTTTACGATTACAGAACGATGTATCTTAAGCCCAAAATATACTATAAAGGGTTGACTTCAGGTTCCCACCAACTGAAAGTAAAATGGTACAAACCCTCTGGAGAGCTGAGCAGAGGTAGCAGCTCCCCATATGGGTACTCGCAAGAATCTTACTATACGCTGGAAGAAGGAGAACACGAATTAGTCTTACAGGGTTGGGGAGCTCCCAATCGAGGCCATTGGACATACGGGACCTACCGGATAGAAATATGGTATAATGATGTATGCCTCAGGGCAGAGAGTTTCTATATTCATTGAGATTTTCCTCAATATGGAGAGTGCGTGCCTCCGGCACGCTATCTGAGATGTGAGACAGAAACCCCACACAGATGTGTGGGGTTATAGAGGGCGCGTGCCTCCGGCACGCTTTGAGCAAATACTCGCGGCAGAATTTCTCCAAATACTTGCAGGCAGAATTACTTCAAATACTCGCGTACAGAATTTCTCCTATATTTGCAGGCAGAATTACTTCAAATACTCGCGTACAGAATTTCTCCTATATTTGCAGACAGATGTACTTCAAATGCTTGCAGGCAGAAGTAATTCAAGTGCTCGAGAACAGAAGTACTTCAAGTACTCGCAGGCAGAACTACTTCAAATTCTTCAGTATTTCGAGGGTGAGGTCCCAGAACATCTGGACGGTCTTGATTTCAATCTTCTCGCCCGGGGCGTGGACGCCGCGCAGGGTGGGGCCGTAG
>DBXF01000045.1 GCA_002309295.1 Bacteroidales bacterium UBA1219
GACATGGTCAAGTTCAAGGGCAAGAAAAGTGCCGAGGGTTTACAGCCCCGCGCCCAGAAAATCGTGGACGCCGTCATCGCCGGAAAAATTCCGCATCCATTCAAGGTCAAGGACGTCGCCGGGTTCACCGGCACAAGCCACGACAGCGCCCTGCGAGACATCCAAAAACTCATCGCGCAAAAACTCGTCGAGCCCAGCAAGAAGGGCGGACGGAGCACGAGTTACAGCCTCGTCCTCTAAATCTTCCTTATCGTATTCTTGTCGGTAACGTTGAAGTGGGACAATTGCCCATACACGGTCTGCAACAGCTGCGTCGTATTCGTGAATCCGTGGCTATTGCACGCCGCCACAATGCCGCTCACGGTTATGTGTACGTCCTTGTGCTCCGCCCACGAAAGGTGAGTCACATCTTCGCGGAATTTCTCGGCACGAGTCAAGGCCTCCGCCTCCGATTCCACCTGCATCACATGTACAAAGTCGTGATTGCCGAAATAGGCAACGCACTCGCCTCCATCAACCAGTTCCATCTGGCCAATCAAACGGCCCACGTCACAAATGATTCCATCGCAAAAGAACGGGCCGTAAGTCTCACGAAGCTGTTCTATGTTGTTTATACGGTACATCACGATGTAAAAGTTATTCCGCTGCAGCCAAACGATATTGCCAAGATAGTCCAACAGGTGACGGCGGTTGCTGAGCCCCGTAAGGGAATCGTGATTTGCAAGAAAATCGAGTTTTGCCACCAAGTTCTTTTTCTCCACGACCTCCCTCTCGTAAGCCCTAAGCACATAGCTGCCGAGGGCAAACACGCCCGAACCCAGGACCACAAGGGAAACCGTCATGTCCACAAAAATCATCTCGGACGAAATGGGAAGCACAACCTGCGGATACAAACTGGCAACCAGGAACGTGGCGAGGAACACCGACAGCGAAAGCACGAACAAAATTCTCTTCGCCAAGCCTGTCGGCCCCATAGACAAAAGGAGGATACCTGCCACAAAGTATAGCGGCATCGCACTAGCAAAGCCACCACAGGCAAAGAACAACATCGGTTGCAAGAACATGCAGACGATGCCGCACATTACCAGATGGCAGGAGGCATACATATGAGTATTATAGGCAAAGATGCTCAGCACGACAAACAAGATACAGCAAGCCGAGCCGACAACTACGGAAACCGTGCCGACACGTTCGTAAGCGGAAAGAATTGTAGAGCAAATTCCCACGACAAGGCACAAAGCCATAATGACCCAGAAAAGAGTCTTTTCTAGGGTATCTTGTGCGCTCCAGAACTTTTTTATTTTGTCAATCATCCGAACCTGTGCAGATGCGTTAACATATAATAACATATAATATACACTCGCATCTCAGCGAAGTCAAGCCTCGTTGATACTCCCTAACCGATTTTTTCATAAAACGTCATACATTTGCAGTATCGGCCACACAGAAAAAGCTATTTTCCCTTCCAAAAAGGGAAGTGTATATGATTAGGAAATTTACGACTATGGCGCTCACGGCCGCCTCTATCGCTGCCGCGGCAAGCATCACCGTGGACCCCTCCGCCAAAAAGCAAGAAATCGTCGGATTCGGAGGCGGATCCGTTTATTACCAGAGCTGGATTACGGCACTCGCCGACCAGAACAAGGAAGCCCTTTTCGACACTGCCTTCACAGGCCTGAACCTCTCGCTGCTACGCATTGGCAACTGGCTGCAGGCTGACACAGCCAAAGTAAGCCCCGACGACATCGCCATCGTGCAGGCGGCCAAGCAGCGCCTCGGCAACCACCTGAAAATCGAGATGTCCAGCTGGTCTGCACCGGGGAAACTCAAGCCCAGCGGAAGCGTGAACGGTAAGGACGGGTCTTCCGAATCTGCCAACTCGCTCAAGCCCGCCTCGAGCGACCCCTACGGCAAATACGCCTATAGCGATTTCGCCAACTGGTGGAAAACGAGCCTCCAGGCATACACCGCCGCCGGCATCACGCCAGACTATATCAGTCTGCAGAACGAGCCGGACATGAACGCAGACTACGAAGAAACCTTGTTCGAGCCCACCGAAACAAACGAAAAGGCCGGTTACAAGGAAGCCTTGAACGCCGTGTACGACGCCGTGAAGGGCACCACCAAGATTCTCGGCCCCGAACCGCTCGGCATCGGCTACAGCAATTTTGAAAAGTACGCGAAGGAACTCGACGACAGCAAGCTGGACGGCTACGCCTACCACCTTTACCATGCGGGCAACGGCAACGACAATTCCGGCAACAACTACCTCGCCCCCGAAAATTTCCGCGAGTCGATGAAGGCCATCGGTTCTGCCTACGGCAGCAAGGGAAAACCCATCATCATGACCGAATTCTGCAACATGCTCGACAAGACCCGCGAAGAGGACATGATCGGCCTCGCCCATATTATGCAGGTCGGCTTTACCGACGGCCAGCTCGCCGGCTATGTCGCCTGGCAACTCTTCTGGGGCAACGGAACTGGCCAGCTGATCGGCGTGTGCACCGAAAACTGGGGCAGCTGCAAGAAAGACGAAATCGTCATCGGCCCCGAATACCACGCAATGCGCCATTACTCCAAGTTCGTCAATCCGGGCTGGAAAGCCGTCTCCGCCACCACCGCCGAAAACGACCTCAAGACAGTCGCCTTCGCAAGCAGTTCGGATGACTCCGTCACGGTTGTCGTAATCAACACCGGAAAGACGGCCATTTCGCTCGACGCCCCCACCGTAAACGGCATGAATGTCGCAACCGCCGTACAATCCAAGGAAAACGGCTTCAAGAGCAAAGGCATCACCATCGCCAGCTGCTACATGCTCCCGGCCCGTTCAGTGACGACGCTCGTTTATACAAAGACCGCGAGCGCATCGACAGTCACCGCCTGCAAGGACGAAACGACCGACCCCAACTACACCGAACCGGTCGTCACGCCCGCAGCCGACGTTGTCATCGTCGACTACTCCAAGACAACCGACGTTTCGACCTGGCAGGCCATCAGCGAAGACCTCGGC
>DBXF01000065.1 GCA_002309295.1 Bacteroidales bacterium UBA1219
GACAGATTTACAGTCTGTTGCAATTGCCACTATGCGACTTCCCCTTTTTTATTGCCTCCCTACTTAATATTAAATAGAGCGGAGCCGATGGAGGGATTCGAACCCCCGACAGGCTGATTACAAATCAGCTACTCTGGCCAACTGAGTTACATCGGCTTACATATTGTTTTTTTCAAATAACTCGTCTCATTTTTTGAGTGTGCAAAATTACAACTTTTTTTCGGTTTGACAAAACTTTTCTCATCTTTTTTTCTCAAATCGCTCATATTTTACTGATTACCAACATTTAACAGTTTTACTTTTTTTTGTCTCCGTTACGTTTTCGGCTGTTTTTTCGACGGCTTATCGACGTTTTTTTTCGTTTTTTCCATCCCAAAAACGACAATTTATCATTAGGGTTTTGTTGATAAAGTGGCAAAAAAAGGGCGTCCCTAAAGACGCCCCTATTTCTGACCTCGAGAAAACGTTTGTTTATCTGGGTTTCAATATCGACACTTTGAACATGTACGGCACTTCGCGCGGATAGCACTGGAAATCGGACGACTCGAGAACAAACGTAATCGTGTGGCTGTCGTATTCGATAAAGCAGCGCAGGTTTTCGAGCACATTAGTGGGGTTGTCGTAGTAAGGCAGAATGTATGGCAAGGGGTGTTCAACGTAGTGGTTTTGGTCGTCGTAGAAATAGTACGACACTTGCACCATGCCATATTTTTTTACGGATTGGTCGAGTTCTCTCACAGTCCACTCCGAAACCAGTGCTGCACCTTCTTGGCCTGGTGTGCCGTCGATATACCATTGGTTTGGTTGCACGGCTATGGTGGTGGTAATGAGATCGAGGTCGGAGCCCGAAGTTGTCTCGTAAACGTCGCCGCCTATACAGCTTGTCATAAACAAGGCTAACGATGCGATGATGGGTAAAAACAATTTTTTCATGGTAATTATTATTTATTTAAGTGTTATGATGTTTTCGTCGTTTTCGAGTCGCTGGTCGTGGATGTTCTTCAGTTTAAAGAACAGCTTGGCGACTGTAATGGTGTCTTTTTCGCAGTATCTGGCAATGCGCGGCAGGTCGTTGTCTTTCCAGTACACGCCGTACACCATGCTACCGTTGATGTCGTCCTTGGGTGTGGGTATGCCGAAAATGGTGGCGAGGAGTTCGAGGGATGTGTAGTGTTTGTAGTCGCCGAACTTCCACATGTCGAGGGTGTCGAGGTGCGGGTTCTCCCACGGGCGCATGCCCGAGATGTTGATTATTTTCGGCAGTGTCATGCCGTTGATGAGCATGCGGCGTGCTATAAACGGTATGTCGAATTCTTTTATGTTGTGTCCGCAGAAACGGCTGTTGGCGTCGTTGAAATAGGTCTCAACTATTTTTGCGAAGTCGGTGAGGAGTTTCTTTTCGTCGTGTCCGGCAAAGGAGTGAACGTAGAACTTGTCCTTTTTGAAAAATCCCACCGATATGCAGATCACCTTTCCGAATTCGGCATAGATTCCTGCGCGGTCGTAGGTCTCGGCTGGAGAACTTTCGGGACAGCTCTCGAATCGAACAAGGTTCTGATATTTCTTCTCCCACAGGTAGCGGGTGCGCTCGTCGGCATCGTCGTAGGTGGGATAGAGCGGCGCCGTCTCGACGTCGATAAAGAGAATCTTGTCTATTATGATATCGCCGTTTTTCATATTGACACCTTATTTAATATATTTGCCGAGCCAAACGCGGAGTTCTTCTTTGGTCATGTATCCGACATTGCGTCCTACCTCGAGGCCGTTTTGGTAGAGTATCATGCAGGGAGTTTCTTCCACTCTGCAGCGCTTGGCGAGCTTTTCTTCGGCCACGTAGGGATCGTCCATGTTCACTGTGGCGACCACGAGTTTGTCTTTCATCTCGTCGGTTATGACGCTGATGTTTGGTGCAATCATCTTGCAAGGGGTGCTGCTAGGAGTCATAAACTCAATCATGACAAATTTTTTGTCGTTGTCGATGGTTCTGTCGTAGCCTTTTAGCGAGGTGATGTATTTCACTTCACCATTTCCACCAAGAACGCCACAGGAGGCTGCAAATATGGCCAATACTGCCGTGGCTATAGCCAGTGATATAAATTTGTTTGTTTTCATTTCGTATGTTTTATGCTATTTATAGCGGTGTTGTTTTCAATTGACGTTTTTACCGAGCCAAGTTCCAAGCTCTTCTTTTTCCATATAGCCCACATTGCGCGAAATCTCCTTTCCGTTGCGGAAGAGTATCAAGCAGGGGATTGCCTCGATGTTGTAGCGTTGCAACAGCCCTGTTTCGGCTACAAAAGGTTGGTCGACATCCACTTTGAACACCACGACTTTATCTCTCATCTCGGCGGCTATCGCTTCGACATTTGGAGCAATCATCTTGCACGGGCCGCACCACGATGCCCAGAAATCCACCAGCACCACTTTTTCGTTGTTGGCTATGGCTTCATCGAAACTATTATTCGAGGTTATTGCCGTTGTATGGCTATTGCTTTCCGCAACCGGTTGTTCCAGAATGGAACTTTGATCGGACAAATCGGGGCTTTGATTAGTTGTAGAAGAATTGCAGGAAACCATCCCGGCAACAATGGCCACTGCCGAAAGCATTGCTACAAAGGTTCTTTTCTTCATCGAGTGTGGTTGTTTTTGCTTGGTAAAACGATGTTTTTCACTCAATATTGTGAGATACGTTTTATTTTTCTATGATGTTTTGTAAACTGTCGGTGCGTTTTCTTACTGTGCCTTTTAAAAAAAAGGCGAGCCTGAACATATCCGACTCGCTGTTTTCTGAGGTCTCTTCCAGATTCGAACTGGAGTAAACGGTTTTGCAGACCGGTACCTAGCCACTCGGTCAAGAGACCTTCTGTTTGGATTTGCAAAATTACGACTTTTTTTTCAAACAGACAAATTTTTTTTCGCCTCAGCCGTACACCTTAACTTCAATCCCCTCATTACGAATAATTTGCGCATAGCTCTCGAGTTCTCCCACCGTTAGTTTTTCGAGCTTTTTTTCGGGCGTGGCGCGGTCGATGGCGTACAACATAACGTATTTTGGCCGTATTTTTTTCAGTATTTCAACGTATTCGGCAAATTCCTCGTCGGAGACGTTGGAGATGGCGTGGCCGTCGTTTTCGCCGCGAAGTAGCAATGTCTGCACTATGCACCGGTTGCCGAACCGAACGAGGTTGTCGACAAGTTGTTCGAAAGTATTCTCCGGTTTGTTGGGCTTGTTGATGGCGGCGCGCATGGCGGCGGTGCCGGCATCGAGTTTCAGCACGGGGTTGTCGAGTTTCAGCACGGCGTCGAATATTTCGGGCCTCGACAGCTGTGTGGCGTTGGTGAGGAGAGTCACCACAGCATTGGGATAGTATTTGTCGCGCATAGTCCTCACCATTTGGGCCACCTGCGGGAACTGCGGGTGCAGCGTTGGTTCGCCGTTGCCGGCAAAGGTGAATGAATCCACCGGAACGCCCTTCGCGACAAGTTCTTTCAGACGCTCCTCCAAAAGGGTGGTAACCTCGTCGAGGGTTGGGAGTTTTATTTCGTTGCGTTCGGTTTCTTTGTTCCAGCCGCATTCGCAGTAGATGCAGTCGTAGGTGCATACCTTGCGCTGCAATGGAAGCAGGTTTACTCCTAGCGACGAGCCGAGACGACGGCTGTGTATGGGTCCAACTATTGTTTCGAATAACATGATTTTTAGTGATTAGTGATTGGTGACTAGTGATAAGTTTTTTTGTGATTTGTGATTTAAAAAGAGAAGCGCAGGGGAAGCAGGCTGTCGATGCCGTCGAACAGAAGCACAGTACCGCCTTCGCTGTAAAGGATTATCTCGATGTTTTCTCCTGCAACGTCCTGATATTCGGACATCACTTGGCGGCAGGCTCCGCAAGGAGTGGCGGCGCAGAGTTCGCCGTCGGCATTTTTGCCAACAATGGCAATCTTGCGCATGGGCACCTTTGGATATTGCGCCGAGGCGGAGAACATGGCAGTGCGTTCGGCACAGAGTCCCGAAGGGTAGGCCACGTTTTCCTGATTGCTGCCGGTTACCGTTGTGCCGTTGGCGAGCAGCACGGCAGCACCCACGCAGAAATGCGAATAGGGCGAATATGCCGTGGAGGTGGCTTGGATGGCCTTTTCCAACAGTTGGCGCTCCTCGGCGGGAAGGGCGTCGGGCGAGGGGTATTGCTTGTATTTTATCTCTATGATGCGGTTTTGCATAATTTGCAGGTGTTTGAAACATTTTAAAAAAACATAACGGCGATGGCTTAAAAATATTGTATAGGGTCGAAGGTCGAAAGTCTAAGGTCAAACGACAGAGATTGGAATGGTGGGGCTTTGGAATTCTCGCCTATGCGGAAGGTTCGGATGAAAAGTTTTTTTATCGTCTTGAAATAGAGCGCGTTTTCAATTTTTGGCCTAAATATCAGAAAAAAATCGTATATTTGCATTTTCAATTGATTTTTAATGCTGAATACAAGTACCGACATATTAGAAAACGACATACTCAAGCGTTGGCCTGAGGTACTGCAAACATTATTGATTGACCATACCACCCATAAAAACATTATATGGGCAACTGATTTGTATGAAAAAAAATATGGCAGTGAATATTCATTCGACAAAGAAATCAAAGTCGAACAAATTACAGGTGAGCGTGGTGGAGTAATCAAACCAAGGTCTGTAAAATCGAAGGAAGAACAAAAAATTCGCATCAAAGAAAAAGCAGAGGTTTTTACTCCTTCATGGATTTGCAATGCACAAAACAACCTAGTTGATGAAGCGTGGTTTGGCCGAAAGGAAGTTTTCAATCGAGAATTTGTCAATGAAAATGGAATTCACACATGGGAGCCCGTCGCAAATAAAATCGTTTTTCCTAAAGAAAAAACATGGAAAGACTATATTCGGGACACTCGCCTTGAAATTACTTGTGGAGAAGCGCCTTATCTTGCCAGCCGTTATGACACCATTACTGGGGAATTCATACCTATTGAAAGACGCATTGGCCTTTTGGATCGCAAATTACGCATAGTAAGTGAAACGGCAAGAACCTCTGGGGAATGGTTGGATTGGGCACAGGAAGCATATAAAAACATCTATGGTTTTGAGTGGCAAGGAGACAGCTTGCTGCTTGCCCGCGAGAACTTGCTCTATACTTTTATTGACTATTATGAAGCTAAATTTGGCAGAGAGCCACAGAAAAAGTCTATAAATTATATTGCATACATTGTCTCTTGGAATCTTTGGCAAATGGATGGACTGAAATTTGTCGTACCCAATTCTTGCAAAAACTGGGTGATTGAGAAAGTACCCAATCTACTTTATGAAGAAGTAAAAACAGTTCATTGTGAAGGTTGTCTAAAAGGTAATCGGCGGAAACACAATGGCATTTATTGCCAAATCAAAGATTGGAGAGCTAAAGATAAAAAAACAGGGAAAAAAGGTGTCCCGATAAGATTTGTGGATTTATTAAAAGACAAAAAATGACAGGGCTAGACATTATCAACAATCTGATTGTCGGACGCATTGAACCTCACATCTATGCTTTCACGACCAACACTGTCCCCAACTATCTTAAAGTGGGCGACACATATCGTCCAGTCAATGTTCGTTTAGAAGAATGGAAGAAATATTTTCCAAATCTTATACATCAAAACAATTGGGAATGGATTGCCAAGACGGAAAATGGCAAGTTTTTTCGAGATTTCGCCATCCATTATTACTTAGAAACTATTAAGCGCTTTCACCGCTTACAACCCAACGACATCAACAATCTTCCTTATTATTCGCGTGAGTTCTTTGAAAATGCCACGCCGAAAGACATTGATGAGGCAATCAAGGACATCGAACAATACGCCAACCAAGCCGATAGCTCTCGACTATATCAGTTCTATTCTGAAGAACGCTTGCCCGAAGAGACCCATTTTGCCCGAGTTGATAATTACGATCCTCGTCCCAATCAAGAAAACACCATCCAGCGATTTGTCGCTGCTCGAAAAAGAAGGCGCAAGAATCTTCTGATGTATGCCGTAATGCGATTCGGTAAATCGTTCACATCAATGTGCTGTGCTACTGAAATGGATGCCAAAGTTGTGCTTGTGGTTTCGGCAAAGGCCGATGTGAAAAACGAATGGAAGAAAACGGTTGAAAGCCATGTCGGATTTGCGGACTATTGTTTCCTTAGTAGCGACAACCTTAGAGAGGACAAAGCAATCTCCAAGAAACTGGAAGAAGGAAAACGAGTTGTCGTTTTCCTGACCCTGCAAGATTTAATGGGTGATGACATCAAAAAGAAACACAAGGATTTGTTTCGCCAAAGAATTGATTTGCTGATAGTAGATGAAACTCACTTTGGCGCACGGGCTGAGGAATACGGCAAAGTGTTGCGCAATGTCAACAATTTAACCGATGCTCAAATCCGAAAAGAACAAAGCCGATCTGATGAAAACACCTTTGAGGATTTAGAGAAAGGCTTGAATAATATCAAGGAACTTAGAGTTGATACTACTTTGCATCTTTCAGGCACTCCATATCGAATCCTTATGGGCAGTGAGTTCAAGAAAGAAGACATGGTAGCGTTCTATCAGTTTACCGACATCATTGACGACAAGGAAGAATGGGATAATAAGCACAAAGAAGACATTGAGCAAGAGGTTATCAATCCCGACACAGGAAAACCATATCAAGATTGGGACAATCCCTATTATGGTTTCCCGCAGATGATTCGTTTCGCTTTCAACCCAAGCGAATCGGCAAGAAGGTTGATGGAACAACTTAAGAGTGATGGCAAGACATCACAGCTCAATGAGTTATTTCGACCTCAAGCCATTTCCAAAGACACCTCGTCCCAAAAGAAACACCGCTTGTTTGTGCACGAAAAAGAAGTGCTTGACCTTTTGCGGGTCATTGATGGCAGTGCTGAAGACGAGAATCTGTTGGGCTTTCTCGATTACGACAAACTCAAAGAAGGCAAAATGTGCCGCCATATCGTCATGGTTTTGCCTTTCTGTGCCTCATGTGATGCGATGGAAAAACTGATTGGCGACCACAAAGATGAGTTCAAGAACCTGGATGAATATACTTTGGTCAATATCGCTGGCCACGAAAGCATTTTTGACACAACAGAGGAAATCAAGCATCACATCAAGCAACTGGAAAGCGAAGGCAAGAAAACCATTACGCTTACCGTCAACCGAATGCTTACTGGCAGCACTGTGCGTGAATGGGACACTATGATTTTCCTAAAAGATGTGTCGTCGCCTCAGGAATACGACCAAGCCATTTTCCGCCTCCAAAACCAATATGTCACCACATACAAAGATGAAAGCGGAAATACAATCAAATACAACATGAAGCCGCAGACATTGCTCGTTGATTTTGACCCAAACCGTATGTTCTTCATGCAGGAGCAAAAGTCAAAGATTTACAATGTCAACACCAACGAACGCGGCAATGATGAATTGGGAACACGTCTCAAACGCGAGCTTGAAATATCACCAATCATTGTCATCAACAAAGGTAAAATTTCTCAAGTTACACCCACCAACATCATGGATGCTGTGCGTGATTATTCCGCCAATCGTACTGTGATGGACGAGGCGACTGCAGTTCCCATTGACTTTGAGTTGCTTGAAGACCCCAACATGTTGGACATCATCAAAAGCCTTGACCCCATTGACAGCAAAAAAGGCATCAACATCAAGCCAAATGAAGGTCCTGGTGATGACTACGACAACCTAGATGACGACGATGAAAAGGGTGCATCTGGTGGTGACAAGCCAGCGAAAGGCTCCACCAAGAATGATGAAGACAATGACGACCGGCTTGACAAACGTCTGGCCACTTTCTTTGCTCAAATTCTTTTTTACGCCTTGCTTACTGACGATAGTGTAAAATCGTTGAATGAAGTAATTCAATCCTCTAAACGTAACAAGAACAACAAGCGTATCATGCGCAATGTTGGATTGGAAACCGACCAACTCAAATACTTGCAGAAACACATCAATCCATTCGTGTTGAGCGATTTGGACTACAAAATCAACAACATCAATGACTTGTTGAGCGACACAACGATTGAACCTCTGAAACGCGTAGAGAGTGCGCTTCAAAAGTTTGGTAGATTGTCGGTTTCGGAAATCGTGACTCCTTCAAAAGTGGCGGATGATATGGTGGCATTGTTGCCCCAAGAACGCATCAATGAACATTCACGCTTTCTTGACATTGCATCCAAACAGGGCGAGTTCGCTTGTGCTTTGTATAAACGATTTGGTCCAACCATAAAGGATAACATCTTCGCATTACCCACTTCCAAACTTACATACGAATTCACTTACAAGGTGTTTAAACTCCTTGGTATTCCGACAAAGAACGTTTTCGAGACATTCAACTCGTACGACCTTATTGGCGACAACAAAGATACTTACACCAAAATACTGAAAAACATGAACTTTAACGTTATTATTGGCAATCCACCTTATCAGGTTATGGATGGTGGTAATGGAGCTTCAGCATCTCCTATTTACCAACATTTTGTCAATGCCTCTAAAATACTTAAATCAGATATAGTAACCATGATTTTACCTGCAAAATGGTATTCTGGAGGCAAGGGATTGGATGATTTTAGGGAAAGTATGCTAAAAGACAAGCATATTTCTAAACTTGTAGATTATACTGATTCAAGGGATTGTTTTGCTACTGCTGATATTGCTGGTGGTGTATGTTACTTTTTATATGATACAGTATATCAAGGAAATTGTAGCTTTACTAATATCAGAAACAGAGAAGAAACAACGGAATTCATTGACATTGGTATGTTTGATATTTTCATTCGATACCCTAAAGCAAGAACTATCTTAACCAAAGTCAAACGAATTAATGAAGAGACTATGGACATAGTTGTCTCTGCTCGTAAGCCTTACGGTTTAGCTACTGGTATTAAACCAACAAAAACAGGAAATCTAAAGCTAAGATATAATGGCGGACTGGGAGTCTTTGATGAAGAATTGGTTCCATCGGGCAAAGATACTATTAGATTATGGAAAGTCATTATTTCGTATCTTTCAGCTGAACATGCTGGACAACCTGATAGGAACGGCATGTTTAGGATACTATCCACGACCGAGATTCTTCCTCCAAACACTATTTGTACTGAAACTTATTTATTAGTAAGTGCGTTTGAAAATGAAAAAGAGGCTCAAAACCTCTATAAATATTTGTCAACAAAGTTTGTCAGATTCTTGATAGGCCAATCTGCTATCGGACAACATATTACCCGTGCAAGTTTCCGATTTGTTCCTATGCAAAACTTCACTCCGTCATCCGATATAGACTGGTCAAAACCCATTTCGGAAATTGATGCCCAGCTTTACAAGAAATATGGCCTTTCGGACGAAGAGATTAGATTCATTGAGTCGATGATAAAGGCAATGGAATAAAAAAGGCCCTGTAAAACAATGAATGAAAACTATGAAACCGAATATACATAAAATTGAGATAAGGAAAAGGCACTATGTTCCTGAAGAAATAGTGAATGCCATCATGACATCTCAAAACTATACGAGGGAAAAAGCAAAGCAGTGGTTAAAGCATTTCATTTTTGACAGTATCAAAGAGGAAATAGAATTTTATGACGGCGTTCCGTATAGAAACAAGGAAGTGGATTATGAATATGTAAAAAAGCAACTGGATTCATGTGGAGTCCAAAACACCATGATAAACAAGTTCTTTAACAAGAATTTCAGTTATGCGGAAGCCGAAGTATCCAAAGATGCTGAATGGATGCCTGCAACAACAATTGCTCAAAAATCAAGACACCTGAAACGAGGCTTAAAGGAATTTGGTTAAAAAAGATGTTCCAAAAATGATAACGATTATTGAACCATGAAATCCCAACCAACCGATAACAATAACCTTGAAATCATCAAACGTCAAGATTTCCTGATCTATCAGGACGACAATGGCGTTAGCCGGGTGAATGTCCGATTTGAAGGAGATGATGTTTGGCTCACTGCTGAACAATTGACCGAATTGTTTGATGCGTCACAGCAAAACATTAGCCACCATATCAACCAAATCTACGCGGAGGGCGAACTGGACGAAAATCGAACTCACAAAAAATATTTGTTAGTTCGAAACGAGGGAAAACGCAGCGTAAAAAGAAACATCAGCCACTATAATCTTGACATGATTATTGCGGTGGGTTATAGGGTGAAATCACAAGTCGCCACGAGATTCAGACAATGGGCTACGATCCACCTGCACGAGTTCATTCAGAAAGGCTACACATTAGATGACGACAGGCTGAAAGGCAACCGAAGCCGTTATTTTCGGGAACTCTTGCAACGGATTCGTGACATTAGAAGCAGCGAACGAAACCTTTATCAGCAAGTGACCGATATTTTTGCCACAAGCATTGACTATGATGTGCGGTCAGAGTGTACCAAGAACTTTTTTGCAACTGTTCAAAACAAGTTACATTATGCAGCCCATCAGCATACTGCGGCAGAGGTCATTTATGAGCGCGTGGATGCTGAGAAACCTATGGTTGGCATGACCAACTTCAAAGGCAACTATATCACACGAGACGATGTTCAGATTGCGAAGAACTATCTGACGGAACAGGAATTGAACTTCCTTAACCTGATAGTTTCGCAGTATCTGGATTTTGCCGAGATACAAGCATTACAGCAAATTCCCATGAAGATGCAGGAGTGGGTTGACAAACTTGACGAGTTGCTGAAAGTATCGGGAAGACCTGCTCTTATTGGAAATGGGACGGTGAGCCATGAAACTGCCAAGGCAAAAGCAGTATCGGAATTTGAAGTATACAGACGCAAAGAAATGCTTCAGTTTGAGAGCGACTACGACAGAGCTGTAAAAGAACTTATTGAAAAGGAGAAAAAACTGTAACTGTAATTCGTCGAAATAACCTCAAGCTGCCGCAAATCGTGCAGTCAGAAACTGCACAAATTATCTTGTCACCCTTGCGGGGCATTGAAAAAACCGAAAATTCTTCCGCTCCACCCTTGCTTTTCCCATTTTTTCCTATTTTTGAGCAGGTCAAACGAAATTGCAATAATGGAATCACAAACAACAGAATACAATCAATCCAAAAAAACACAACATTAAGATGAGTTACAAGAAAAACAAAAAACAAGGCTATGTGAAGCAACTCTCCGACAAAGCCTCCAACCCACGCAAGACGTCGAAAACCGCACCTGTTGAAACCGTTGTCTCCAACCCCAAAACGGAGAGGCTGTGGAAAATCCTTTTCTGGAGTTTTGCCGCTTTGATACTGGTGTGCATGCTGATAGCGGCCCCGCGCACGGGCATCGCCGGCGACGAGTGTCTCGACGGTCTCAACGGCAAATACTCACTGGAATACTACGCCAACGGCGACACCACCTTTGCCGACTACACCAAAGTCCCCGAGCTGAAATCGCACCCCCACCTGAAATACTACGGCTCCGGCTACGAGATAGTGCCCGCCATTGCTCTTAAATACCTGCACCTGCCCGCTTCGCAGGAATTCGCCTTCAGGCATATACTGTGCGCCCTGTTCGGTTTCATCCTGATACTGTTCACCGGCCTTATCGGTCGTCTTTTGGCCAACTGGAAGCTGGGACTTATTTCTCTGCTGATGATAGCGCTGTCGCCCGTGGTGTTCGGACTTTCGTTTCTCGACTCCAAGGACATACCCATGGCGACGGGCTTTGCCATAGCCGTCTATGCTTTTCTGGCACTGTTCAAGAGTCTGCCCAATTTCAAAGTGGCACATATAGTGCTCGGCATTGTGGGCATAGGTATGGCCGTGAGCATACGCATTGGCGGATTGATGCTTCCCTTTTATCTGGTGGCGGGTTTTGTACTGTTGCTAATTTTCGACAAGGAGAAACGTCAGCTGCTGTTTGCCAAGCCATGCAACGTTTTGTGGAAAACGCTTGGCGTGGGGGCTTTGATTGTTGTGGTTGGCAGTTTGTTGGGGCTTTGTTTCTACCCCAACTTTTTCTACGAAGGCCCAGTTGCACACATAAAGGGTGCCCTTACGCTGGTCTCCAAATTTCCTCAGCGCATACCCATGGTTTTCGAAGGAGAAATTATCGATTCGCTTAGCCTGCCCGATTTTTACCTTATCAAATGTTTCCTTTACACCACGCCGCTTTTCGTTTTTGTGGCAGTTGCACTGTTTTTGGCCAACATTGTGAGGGTTTTTAAAAAGCACAGCTCTTTTGAAATACTTTTCCTTCTGTTTACCATAATATTCCCTTTCCTATACATAATTCTAACCAACGCCCATGTTTACAACGGATGGCGTCACGAGCTGTTCATCTATCCCTGCTTTGTAGTGTTGGCATCGTTGGGTTTCTACGAAACAACGCTTTGGTTCCGTAACCGTGATTTCGGCAAGATATGGCGATGGGTGTGCCTTGGCGCGGCGGTGGCAATGGTTACCCCGACAATAATATGGATGGTACGAAACAACAGATACATTTACTGCTACTATAATATACTGATATCCGATCCCTACCTGTATTACGATTTGGACTTTTACGAATCGTCATCGACCTTGGCCTACGAATGGTTCATCGAAAACGAACTGCCAAAATGCCACAACGTGGTTACCGTTTCGACAAAGATACAAACCCCAGTGGTGTATGCCGAAGCCCTTGGCGACACGTACCGGGTAAGAATGAAACAAAGCGACTACTCAAAATTCGCTAGAACAGATTGCGACTATTCAATACTCAACTATCAGTGTGTCAACACAAAGGCCATAAAAGACTTTTTTCCTCCCAAGGGCACCATACATGTGGAATATGTCGACGACGTCCCAATTTGTGCAGTGGTAAAACGCAACAAACTCGACTCTAGAGCTATAAAGCTTTGCGAGATGAATCAGTACCTGGAAGCACTTCCTCTCCTCGACTCGGCATATAATTACGACACCACCAATTTTAGCCTTTGGTTCTGGATTGGGATGGCAAACTTCGAGACGCAAAATCGTCAGAAAAGCATAAAATTTCTACAAAAAGACCTAGGCTTTTTGCCGACCGCAGTCGGTTTCACCGTCGACAACACTTATATTGGGATAATGCAATACGAGATGCAGGAATACGACGAAGCGCTCAATTCGTTGAGAAATGCAGAATCGGCTTGCGACAAAGAAGAATTACGGGTTCTCATAACAGGCTATCTCGGACTTATTTATTTTGAGAAAAAAATGTACAAAGAGGCACTGCCATATCTGAAAGAAGCCCTGATATACTACCCGACATATCCGGATCTTTCTGAAAAATACAGCTATTGCGAGGCGATGTGCCAGTGAGAACATTGATTTTTAAACAATTCCACCGTTCCAAAACAAAAGGACAAGATTGTTTAATCTCGTTCTTTGAAGAGGATATATCCCCAAAACTAATATTTATTTGCTGTTTTGGGGAATTATCGGATAAAAATCTGGTAAAAAACAATTAAGTTTTTAGGCTATTGAACAATCTAAAAAATCCCACAACCCACCGCTAAAAATGACCTCTGCGACACATATTCCACCATTGGCAAAGGAAAAAAGAAAGAAATTACACCACTAAAAATCAATCACTTACAAAATAATCAACAGGCAAATATTGAAAAAATATTGCCGTTTCAAAAAAAAGTCGTATCTTTGCAAACTCAAAATCGAAATAAAATACTCACCAATCGTTTAAAAAACCACTGTTTAAAACGGCAAAATTTAAATAAGATGAAAAAAGGAATTCACCCCGAAAACTACAGACTGGTCGTGTTTAAAGACATGTCCAACGACAACATGATTCTTACCCGCAGCTGCGCAGCAACAAAAGAAACTGTTGTCTACACCGACGGCAACGAATATCCCGTTGTGAAGTTGGAGATCTCCAACACCTCGCACCCCTTCTTCACCGGTAAACTGAAACTGGTGGACACCGCCGGACGCGTGGACAAGTTCATGAACAAGTACAAACGTCATTTCGACGCAAAAAAATAAGTACTTTTCGGACAGAGAGAAAAAGGCAGGGACGACATTCGCTCCTGCTTTTTTTATGCCCCTCCCCCACCCTTTCCAAGAAAAAAACGTCCCACCCTTTGGCAATGTCGAATTAAAATCGTAACTTTGCAGACGAAAAGAAGCAACGCCACCTATGGACAATATATTAGTAGTTGACGACGAACAAGACCTTTGCGAGATTCTCCGTTTCAACCTCGAAAGCGAAGGCTACGCTGTGGACACCGCGAACTCGGCCGAAGAAGCCCTTGAAATTCTCGGCCCGCAGCACAGCCTTATTCTGCTCGACGTGATGATGGACCAGATGTCGGGCTACCAAATGCTTAACATAGTGCGCCGCGAACGCAACAACGACATTCCCATTATTTTCCTCACCGCCAAAAGCACCGAAAACGACCAACTTACCGGCTTCAACCTCGGCGCCGACGACTACATAACCAAGCCTTTCTCCATAAAAACAGTGCTTGCCCGCGTAAAAGCCGTGCTGAAACGCTACCACACCGACGAAAAATCCGACGCCCCCAATGCCGCAACGGCCATCTCCGCCGACGACTTGTCGGTGGACCTTGTGTCGAAACGCGTTTTTGCCAACGGAGAGGAAATACAGCTCACCCGCAAGGAATTCCTCATACTGGCCATGCTGATTCAAAACAGCGGCAAATATTTCTCTCGCGAGGAAATCTTGAGCCGCGTTTGGGACGATGACACCCTAGTTACCGACCGCAGCGTGGACGTTCACATAGCCCGTCTGCGCAAGAAACTCGGCACCGCAGGAAACCACATCGCCAACCGTATAGGCTTCGGCTATTTTTTCAAAAACTAATAAAACGAACCACCGTGAGAAAAATCCACATCACATACCGAAAAAAGGCAACGCTGTATTTAACTACGGCTTTTGTGCTATACACTGCCGTTTTTGCACTTCTGCTTATCCTTTCGGCTCTGGACAAGAATCCCGGCGCAGAAATCTCCGACCTCACTTTCGGCGATATCTTCGACATTTATACAATAATGTTGTATCTAGCAATACTGATACTGTTCGGCATACTTCTTTTCATCATCACCTTCACTTCGCACAAGCTGTGGGCTGTGATGGACACCCTTCGCAATTTTGTGAACAACGCCGAAAGCGGCAACATCGACTACAATGCGGTGCGTTTTCCCGAAACATCGTCGGGCGAGACGGGCAACAAAATCATCTCTTTATACAAACAATTGGAAGACAGTAAATTGGAAATCATCAAAGAGAAGGACCTCAACCGCAAGATGAAGCAGGAGATGACCAACAACATCGCCCACGAACTGAAAACTCCGGTAAGCAGCATACGCGGATACCTTGAAATACTGCTAGGTGACAAACCTATCGACGACGAGCGCCGGCACTACTTTCTTGAACGTTCGTATTCCCAGACTCTGCGCCTCTCCAACCTTATCAACGACGTTTCCGTGATAAACAAAATCGAGGAGTCGTCTGAGTTGTTCCAAAAGGAGAAGATAAACATACGCCAGATAGCGCAGGAGGCTGTGGACGAGCTTGCCGACTCCATTGCCGAAAAAAACATCGAGGTACACAACAAAATCAGTCCCGACATACATATCAACGGCAACCACAGCCTGATGTACGGCATTTTCCGCAACCTCATCGAGAATGTGGTGTCGTACGCCGGCGAGAACATCACTATAGGCATGGAGTCGCACAAAGAGGACAAGGAATTCTACTATTTCCGTTTCTACGACACAGGCTGTGGCGTTGAGGAGCAGTACCTCACCCGTCTTTTCGACCGTTTTCTGCGCATCGACACTGGCCGCAGCCGCAAAAACGGAGGCACTGGACTCGGTCTGTCGATAGTGAAACACGCAGTGCTTTTCCACCAGGGCAGCATTGTGGCCAAAAACGCCCCCGACGGAGGACTGGAGTTCTACTTCTCTTTCAAAAAAACCGATAACGAATAAAAACAGTATAACATGCTATCTACGAAAGAAATACAAAATGCCGTAAAGCAGCTTTTCGACAGAGAGAATTTCATAAGCGACCCTGCTGAGCTTTACGAGCCTATACAATACACCCTCGCCCTTGGCGGGAAAAGGCTTCGCCCCACCCTGCTACTTGCAGCTTGCGACATGTTCGGCGGCGACATCGCCAAGGCATCGTCGGCAGCTGTAGGCATCGAGGTGTTCCACAACTTCACCCTGCTCCACGACGACCTTATGGACAAGTCGCCACTGCGTCGCGGCAAAGAGACGGTTTACCGCCGTTGGAACGAGAACATAGCCATACTCTCCGGCGACACCATGTTCGCCCTTGCCTACAGATATTTCCTGCGGCAGTGGCACCCCAACATGGAGGCAATACTGAAAACCTTCACCGAAACGGCCATCGGCGTGTGCGACGGCCAGCAGTACGACATGAATTTCGAGACACAGGCCGACGTGAGCATTGCCGACTATATGAAAATGATAGAGCTGAAGACCGCCATACTCTTGGCCGGAGCGATGAAAATCGGTGCTCTCTACGCCAACGCACCGGAAAAGGACATCGAACTGCTGTACAACGCCGGCATCAGCATAGGACTTGCCTTCCAGCTACAGGACGACCTGCTCGACGCCTACGGCGATGTGTCGGTTTTCGGCAAACAAACCGGCACCGACATCAAGGACAACAAAAAGACTTACCTCTACCTTTCCGCTTTGAAAGAAGCCGACAAATCGCAAAAAGAAACCCTGCAACGTCTCTTCAAAACCACACCCGAAAACCCCGAGGAGAAAATCCGCACAGTCATCGGCATTTACGACAGCCTCAATATCAAGGCGTTGGTAGAGAAGGACATAGAAACTTATTTCGAACAAAGTCTGACGTACCTCGACGGGATAAATCTCGGCAACGACAGCAAAGAAACAATGAAACAAATTATAAACCAATTACTTGGACGTAAAATTTAAAACAAAACAATTATGGCAAAAAAAATAACAGCAATTTTAATTCTGTGCGCAGCACTTTTCAGTGCATCGCAAGCCCAGAAAATAGAGAGCGGCTCGAAATGGTGGGATGGCTACGCCCTTTGGACGGCCATCTACGAAGAAGACCTCATTGTTATGAGCGGCGAACTGCCCAACGGCGACATGGATATATTCCAAATCTACAAACTCAACGGCAAGGACGAATACGCTTTCACCAGCGACCGCCCGTATTTCAACAAATTCAACGCCGACCTCAGCTGCACGCTGAAATATATACGCAAAGACGGCATGTATTTCATTGCCGTGCGTAATAAAAAAGGCGAGACCGTGTGGATTTTCGTCCTCACTCCCGACAATCTGGAGAACTGCACAGCGCAGCAAAAGGCCTTGGAAGGGGAACTGCCAAGCAATCTGCTCTGCAACACCCTGCTCAACGCCGCTTATCTCGACTTTTTCTCGAAAGAAGAGCTGCGGCTGATGCGCAACGAAATCCTCGCCCGACACGGCTATAATTTCCAGTCAAAAGACCTGAAAGACTACTTCGGCCAGAAGTCGTGGTACAAACCGGCAAAAAACAACAGCGGCATCAAACTGAACATCATCGAGCAGACCAACGTGGAACTGATAAAAACCATCGAAAACATAAAAGCATCCATAAAATAAACACTCCGAGTACGATATGAAAAAACTGACATTACTCACCGCGATATTGGCCGGCTTTTGCCTGACCAACTGC
This sequence comes from Bacteroidales bacterium UBA1219, assembly GCA_002309295.1. Classification (GTDB taxonomy): domain Bacteria; phylum Bacteroidota; class Bacteroidia; order Bacteroidales; family P3; genus UBA1219. Next base: position 17,712 of record DBXF01000065.1, read on the forward strand.
CACGGCAACCAGCAGGGAAGCGCCGACACCGACAGCATCGACACCATGGCAGCCACCGAAAACCTCGACATAGAGCAGCCACCGCAACGCGACGAATTCCGTTTTGTGGCCTCCTTTACCAAAAACAGCGACGGACAATACGACTGGATAATGGTGAAAGGCTACGTGGGCAACGACGAAAGTCCCTATTTTGAACAGGACCACTGGCTGATAGAGCCTTTGGACGAAGACCCATCCGCAGAACAGGAGAAATGGATTAACGACAAAACCGACATCAATTTCGACGGAACGCCCGACCTGCTTATCTACTTGGGACTTAACGCCGTAGGCAGAGTATCGGAGTTTTACGACGCATACATCTGGAATACCGAAGGAATGTATTTCGAAAATGTGAAAGGCTTCGACGGCATCGCCAACCCCGACATCGACGCCCGTACAAAGTCGATTACGAGCGTATACCGCTCGGGAGCCAACGAGATAACCGAGGAGATATACAAATGGAAGAACGGGAAACTCGAACTCACAAAAACATCAACAGAAAAAATTAGCGACGATGAAGATTAAAAAAATACTATTGGCAATTGCGGCCACAGCCTTTGTAGCCGCCTGCCACAACGGACAACAGCCCGCCGCCGGCACCGGCGACACCCTGCTTGCCGACGACACCCCCGAAGAAGTGGTGGACACCACCCCCATGCCCATGTTCCTCTACTACCACAACCCCGACAATATGCAGGTGGTGTTTTGGATAAGCCTTGCAAAACCCGACGAACCCAGCGCCAACTGGGACTTGCAGCAACGCACCCGCCGCATAGCGTCGCAGTACACCAAACTGCTGCTGCCCAACGGCAAATTCGCCGACGTCAAATTCATCGGCGAGCAGACCAAAGACCCCGACGGAGGCGACCTCGAAGTCTTCGCCCTGCACCACGACTACGCGCCCTCGGCCGGCTTGAACTACGCTTTCGAGAATAAAAAAGATGCCAAAGCAATAAAATACGGCGGAACCATGCTCGTACTCGTCACCGACGAATACCTCGAGTCGCACAAGATGCTTGCGGTGAAAGACCTCTCTTCGCGACAGAAAAAGATGCCCACGACTGTGGTGAAAAAACTGGAGGAACAGTACGGGATGAAAGCCCTGCGTTCCATCGTTACCAGCGAATTTGATGGCGGCTACAGCTTCGGCTCGGTGCAGTTCAAACCCAAAGGCGGCAAAGTGCTCGCACTGCAGGTGCTTGCCTGCGGCGACAGCGTATATTCCATCGAAGAATGGGGACAATATGACAAAACCGAAGGCCCCACATGGAACGTCGATGACGGCGGCGAATACATACCCAGCCACATACTCGCAGCCTTCGAAGGTCCCAACGGCATCGACATCTGTTTCATCCACGGAGCACCCGAAAGCACCGTAACAGGTTGGATGACACTGCGCGACGGACAGTTTGAAAGTTTCGAGATGGGAATGTTCTACAACTATATCGACGAGCCGAGACCTTTCTGGAAAAAGGACATGGCCAAACTGCAGAAAATCCTCGAAAAGCACGACCCCGTGTTCAAGAGCGTGAAAATGGCAAAATGGTGCCACGTTTATATCGACAACGACGACGAGCCTGAGATATGGCTTCACTCCGACAACGACGAATACGGCGCCATTTTCGGACTGAAAGGCGAGCCACAACTGCTCTGCACCGAATCCGGAAACGACAAAGTCATTCTTTATCATGGCACCATCAGCGTTTGCGGCAGCTGCGGCAACGGCTGTTTCAGCATGGAACTGACAACACTTAAGGACAGCCGCAAAGGCGACCGTCTGGAACTGAAACGCAACACCGCCCCCGACAACAGCATCATTAGCGAGGAATACCGCCTCAACGGCAAAATCATCGACAAATCGGAAGGCGAGAAATTCAAACAACAGGCCACACAACAGGAACACTATCTGAAATCGCCCAGCTGGAACACATTCAATGACTAATTATAACACACAAAATGATAAGAAAAGCACTTTACGTAATAGCCTTCCTGGCCTTGGCCATAGCCTGCTCCGACAAAAGCGGCGGAGATATCGAAGCTATTCATGACGGATGGCGCGGCACTACCATAAGCGTGAGCAAAGGCGGCTCCAACCCTACCGTTATGAAACTGCTGAAAGCCTTCAACGCCGTATGGCACACCAATGCCGCCGACTCCATCATTGCCGTGGCAGGCGACAAGAAACACGTAACCAACGACGACGGCAGCCCCGTATTTGTCGATTGCGAAGGCTTCAACACGGCCTCATACAACCAGGGCGACGACGGGGAGCAGTATCTCGAAGCACGCACCTACCGCCGCAACAACGGCCACACACTTTTCGCCATCTGCCTCGAACAAAGAAACAGCCAAGAGATTTTCTGCTGTTTCTACGACTACGACCCCGCCAAATCGACCATGAAACCCGAAAACGAGCCATACAAAAACTTCACCCCGAAATGGGAAAAATCCGACTTCAAATACTACCTAGGCGATGAATACGACCAAACGATAGTCATGCAGGAAAACTCCCACGACGGCGAAACCACCTACCACCACTTCGTTTTCGACGGCCAAAATCACACCTACAGCCACACCAGCGAGCAAGCCTTCAGCGGATACAACGAAATAGAACAGACACTTCCCAACACAGCTATAAAACGCGATGAAACCAAGAACCTCGAACTCTACGCCAATCTCGACATAGAGGCCAGCGAGGGCATCCCGGCACAATGGTCGATATGGATTAGGGACAAACGCACCGAAAAAGTGTTTTTCATACTACAGACCAACAACGATGCCGAGGAACGGTGGTCGAAAATGACCGGCGACGACGCCATCGACGTATCATACGAAGAAATTGCCGCCGGCGACTGCAACAACAGCCATTTCCTGCCTTGGGACGAAGACAAAATTTTTGTGGAAGGCTGCCCCAAAGGACACGACGTGTGGTCGTACATCGTCGACACAAAACAGAAAATCGTAAAACAATTCCCCACCAAACTAGGACTTATCAAATTCGACAAAAACAAAAAGCAGATCCATCTGCATACCAAAGACAGCCAACAAAATTCGGTGGAACGAGTGTTCAACGCCAAAGGCGAGTTCCTCGAAGAGAATCCCAGACCCGATTTCGACTATTTAGACCAACAATAAAACAACCAATATCATGAAAAAAATAGTTTTCACACTAATCATGCTTGTGGCAATAACAGCACAGGCACAAACCATCAAAAACGGCACCTCGTGGTACTCCGGATGGATAAACTTCACGGCACAGACCAAAGCCGGCGGCAAAATACTGATGACCGCCATGGACGAAGGACAGGAATTGGAATTCACCCTTACGCCGATAAAAGGCAAAGCCGGCGAGTTCTCCATCTCCGACGGCGTCACCGACGGAGCCATAAACCCCTACGAGATAGCCAAGACAATAAAACTCAAATCGAAGGACGGTCTCGAAGCCATCTGCTTTTACAATGCCGACGGAGGCCTTTTCGGCGTGATGGCCAAAGTGGGCCCCAACGACGAATACACCGAGATAGCCATCAACCAGTGGATACGACAGCACGTAGGCACCTACAAATCCTCCGACGGACGCATCACCCTCGAATGGAAACACAACGTTATGGTGGTGAACGACATAAGCGCCCACTACACCGTGGAGACCTTCAACGGACATGTCAACGGAGCCATCTCCATAAAAGGCGGCGAACTGAACGGACTATGGGGTGTGGAACCCACACTGCAGGGATTTGAGATATATCCCGTACAATACGACGAATACGGAATGCTAACCCGCACCGGCGATATCAAGACCTTCACCGAGAGCGACCCCTACACCGGACGTTTCGCCTACGCCAGCAACATACTGCTCAACGACAAATGGTTCACACATTTCGGCAAAACCACCCTGCGGATAATGCGCAACGAAATAATGGCACACCACGGGTACACCTTCCAATCGAAGGACCTGCAGCAATATTTCAACGACGAGCAATGGTACAAAGCACAGCCCAACGCCAAGATAAAGCTCTCGCTCGTGGAGGAACTTAACATAGAGCTGATAAAAAACGCCGAAAGCAACACCGAACTCAAGGATTAGCCACAAACAAAGCAAAACACTAAAAACGGCACGAAAAACAGAAATTACAGCCAAAAAGGCCAATCAACAACAAGCTAAAAATCAACACAATAACAGAAAACATTTCAAAAAAAATCAAAAAAAATCAAAAAAACCTTTGTTTGTTGAAAATATATTGGTATTTTTGCAGAGTAAACTTTAATTTTAAAAAAATAAGTAACTAACTAATAATTAACAAATTAGATTATCATGAAAAAAGTAATCGCATTATTGTCGATAGCAGGACTGTTGACATTTATGAGTGCAAACGCTCAGGACAAAAACGCAGCTACTCCGGAAGACACCACAGCTGCCGCAACCGAACAAGTTGACGAACAAGCTGCAGAAGCCGAAGCTCCGGCTGTAACCGAAGAGACTGCCGAAAGCAAATCGTTCCACCAAGTTTTGAAAGAAAAATACATACAAGGTGGTGCAGGCTGGATGACCCCCGTGCTCCTCTGCTTGATATTCGGTATGGCATTGGTTATTGAGCGTATTCTTTACCTGAATATTTCAACATCCAACGTGAAAAAGCTCCTCTCGGGCATCGAAGACAATGTATCGAAAGGCGACTACAATGGCGCCAAAGAACTTTGCCGCAACACCCGTGGTCCTGTGGCCAGCATATTCTACCAAGGTCTGGACCGTGTTGACGAGGGTCTTGAAAACGTTGAAAAAGCCATCACATCCTACGGCGGCGTACAAATGGCCCGTCTGGAAAGCAACCTCACATGGATTGCCCTGTTCATCGCCCTTGCTCCTTCCTTCGGTTTCTTGGGAACTGTGATCGGTATGGTACAAGCATTCGATGATATCGAAGCTGCCGGTGATATCAGCCCGACCGTTGTGGCTGGTGGTATGAAAGTGGCTCTGTTGACAACAGTGTTCGGTCTTATCGTAGCTATCATCCTTCAGATATTCTACAACTATATCGTTAGCAAAATCGAAAGCCTTGTAAACCAAATGGAAGACGGTTCCATCACATTCATGGACATTTTGGTAAAATACAAAAGATAATAGTGTAAGGACGAGAAAAATTAAGTATTAACCCTTTAATCCTTAAACTGTTATGCAAAATAAAAAGAATAAACTTATATTATTTGCGTTATTAGGCATTGCCATTATCGCAAGTGTGGTTACCATTATATTTGCGGCAAAAGTATCAGCGGCAAAAAGTGTAATCGTTGACGAATACAAATATTCCAACGAATACTTTTTCCAAGTGATGACAGGAAGCAATACCGATGAAGTACCCGAAAGCATCCAAGAAGCAGTACAATCCGCTAGATCATCGAACACTATGTTCAACATAGCCTCCACGGTGCTGTACATTCTTGTCGCCATCGCAATTTTAGCTGCACTGGTAACATTTGTAAAACTTTTGTGGACAAAGAGACAGTCTTTCATAAAAACTCTCCTCGTTGCAGTAGTATTGTGTGTAATATTCTTTGTTGCTTGGCTTATCTCCAGCGGCTCGGATGTTTCGACCACCATGCTCGAGAAATTCGACATGACCCAGAGCGGTTCCAAGTTCGTGGGAGCAGCCTGCATCACTGTTTACATACTGTTCTTTGCATCCCTGCTGTCCATAATATATGTTGAGGTAGCAAAATTCTTTAAAAAGTAAGTATTTATGGCTAAAAGATCAACACCCGGATTAAACACCAGCTCCATGGCGGATATCTCGTTCTTGTTGCTGACGTTCTTCCTTATGACGTCGTCAATCAACACGGACATGGGTATCTCGAGGAAGTTGCCGCCACCTGCTCCTGAAGACAACAACGAAAAGATTGATATTCACAAAAGGAACATCTTTGTTGTGAAAATCAACAGTCACGATGCTTTGCTCTTCGATGGAGAAATTGGCGACATCAAAGACCTCAAGACCCGCGCCAAGGATTTCTTGGGCAACCCCAACAACCTTGAGAACCTGCCCGAGAAGAAGGAAGTAGATATCCCGATGCTGGGCAAATATATGGTCTCCAAAGGAGTTATCTCACTACAGAACGACCGCGGCACGTCATACGATATGTACATACAAGTACAGAACGAGCTAACCGCAGCCGTTAACGAGATGCGCGACGAACTATCGTACAGCCGTTTCGGAAAACACTACGCCGATGCTTCAACCGATCAGCGCGACGCTATCAACAAAGCAATCCCCGTAGCTATCTCCGAAGCCGAACCCACTAAAATAGGAGGAAATAAATAATGGCACGTTTCAAGAAAAAAAATGACAAGGGCACTCCCGGTCTGAATATGGGATCCATGTCGGATATCATCTTTATGTTGCTGTTCTTCTTCATGGTTATCACCACTATGAGAGAGAGCTCTCTGATAGTGAAAATCCAGGTTCCTCAGGCTACCGAAGTTCAGAAACTGGAAAAGAAATCGCTTGTAAGCTACATCAACGTGGGTGTACCTCTGGAACCGGAAAAATACGGTACAGAGCCACGTATACAGCTCAACGACGCTATTGCCGAAGTTTCAGACATCGCTAATTTCGTGGAATCGGAGAGAGCTGCTCACGTCGAGGCCGACCGTCCATTCCTTTCCACAGCTATCAAAGCCGACAAGAATGTGAAGATGGGAACAGTGTCCGACATCAAACAGGAACTTCGTAAAAACGGAGCCTTCAAACTTATTTACACCACCTCGCGCAGAGCTAAATAAGTACGCTCCTGAACACTACAGTAAAAAGGCAAAGAACGTTACGCTCTTTGCCTTTTTTTGATAGACACACACAACAATCACCAAATACTATTCACCAATTACTCATTACTCATTACCAATTACTAATTAAAAAAGTGTTCCGTTTCAAAAAATTTGCCGTCAACGACGAGGGTGCCACAATGAAAGTGGGCACCGACGCCGTGCTGCTCGCCGCCCTTGCCGACAGCGACGGAGCCGCCTCTATCCTCGACATTGGCTCTGGTTGCGGCGTGGTGGCACTTATTATGGCACAACGCAACGCCACCGCCTTTATCCACGCCGTGGAACCCGACAAAAGCAGCGCACTATGCGCACTGCGGAATTTCGAGGCCTCGCCGTGGCACGACCGGCTTACGGTATTCGAAGCCACCGTACAGCATATCGCAAGCACCACACGGCACACCTACGACTGCATTGTGAGCAACCCGCCCTATTTCCGCCGCTCGCTGAAAAGTCCGTCGGAGAAACGCAATATGGCGCGCCACAGCGACTCCCTGCCTTTCGACGAGCTTGCCGCCGCCGTGGAGATTCTCCTCTCGCCAGAAGGCACTTTTACGGCCATACTGCCCTGTCCCGAGGCGGATGACTTTATAGCCACGGCAAAGGGACAAAATCTGTTTTGCCAGAAAGAGATATTGGTTTTCAGCAAACCACAAGGCAAGCCACTGCGCAAAGTGTTTGTCTTGGGACGCAACACCACCGCCATGCCAGTCGTTTCGCAACTGGCTATCTACGACAACAACGGCCAGTATTCGGAGCAATACCGCTCGCTTACAGCCGATTTGTACCTTTGGGAGAGTTGAAAGTTGAGAATTGAAAGTTGAAAGTTTGTTTTAGGTGAAGGCGTGAAGGCGTGAAGGTGTTAAGATGTGAAGGTGTCAAGAATATAGGGGTGTACTACGCTCACTTCTGTCGCTATCGATTATTCTAAAATGCAGATTCCCTTGTTCATCAATTATTAATGCTATCTTTTTTTTCTGCTATACAATATTCTGCTTTCCATATCGATACACAAATATTGTTTGTTTTGACTTAGCCATTCCTCAAATTGTGATATTTCTCCCATTGAAAATGGTAGAGGACCAAAATAATCTCCGTCACCGTCATATTCGTGTTTAACCCCTGTTAATAGATTGAAATTTAGGAAAATACAATCAACATCCCTGCTGCTAGTATATCTGTCCCTATATAACTGATTTATCTTTATTAAAAGCTGAATCCTTTGTTCCATAACCTTTATTGCGAAGGCGTTGTTGCAATCACAGTTTTTCTTCCTCGCACTACTTAATTCGGAAAATTTAATTTTCAATTTATCTGTGTTGATGATTTTTATATCAGTTATACTGTCAAACAGGCCGCCAATATAGAGAGGTGGAGTCTCTGTCATTTTCCTGTTCAGGTTCTCGAAATTAAGAGATTGGATGCCGTTACTCATTATCTCTTTCGTTGTCGGAATTCTGGCATTTTGTAAAAAAGACTGAGCCCAAACAAGATTTGTAACCACAACCAATGATAATAAAAAGATAGCATTTTTCATTGTTTTATACAATTATTTAATTATTTTCATAAGGCCTTAATTTCCAGCATTCAACTATAAATTATAAACAAACAATTGCTTTAGTCGTGCAAATATACATAATTCACATTCCAAAATATCAACATTTAAAATTCTTGTTACTCATCGTTTTAAGTCGGTATCTATTGCTACAGAATGCATTTTCCATCTGTTTTTCGATAATACAAGTGCCAAAAACGTCACTACGGTGTAGATGACGGCGGGCATAAATAATTCAAAGATTACGAGATTGTTCACCTCAAACAATATTTCAAAGTAAGGAGTTCCTGCACCAAACATGGGGATAAACAAAATAGCAGACGCCAAACCGGTTTCCACTCCCACTGATATCAAAATAATAAATCCGAGCAAAATAAACGACGACCACAACACCATCCATTTGTTTTCAACAATTTTATAGATAAGCCAAATGCCCAACCCAATAATCATCTGGCATATGATAGCCAGCAAATTAAGAAATAAAACAACAATATAATTTACATCCAAATCAGGAATTAGATTTGCCCCCATGGCGAAATAAATCGCAAGTCCGACTATGTCGAGAACGAGATATACCAACACAAAAGCCCAATAAAAGGGCAATGAAAATGGTTGCTTCATTGCATCGAAATATTATTTCTTCCTGTCTTTCGACTGGGCTTTCTTGCCTTCGGGGGTGAGCTTAATGCTGCGGATGCCTTTCTTGGTGCGGATTACCACGTGGAAGGGCTTGGCAAGCACATCCTTGGGAATGATGATGCGTTTGCCTTTCTTATACTGGTCCACGGTGAGGACGCTCTCGCCGTTGTCGTCGAGGATTTCCACGTTGGCCACGGCGCTCTCGAACGACACACTGATGTAGCCCTCCTCGAGGTGCGGGATGATGGAGACTTTCTCGGTGGAGGCGGTCTGCGGCATGGTTACCACGAAGTTTTTGCCCAGCTGGAACGACGACACGCTGCTGAACGAGTGTTCGGCGGGGGTGAACTCTTGGCCGTGGATGATGGGTTTCACCGAAATTGCTGTGCCGTTCTTCACGTCTATGCGGTAGTTGCCCTGCGCATCGGTTTTCACCTTTTGGTTGCCTGCCTGCACTGTTATGTCCTTCATTCCCTGTCCGAAGTCGTCGACCACACGTCCGGCGATGGTGAAGCCCGAAAAACAGGTGATTCCGTAGAAATCGGTGCCGAACCATTTATTGTTATTGTCGTCGATGGTGATGTTCTGAATGACGTTGGAGGGCAGCGGGCTGTTCTTGGTGGTGTAGGTAACCCAGAATTTGCCGTCGAAAGCGGTGACGCCTTTGTCGGTGGTCATCCACAGCACACCGTTTTTGTCGAAAGCGAGGCTGTTCACCTGATTGCTGGGGATGCGGCTGTTGCTGGTGTTGTAAACCTCCCAGTTTTCGCCGTCGAAGGAGCAGAGGCCGTTGAGGGTGGCCATCCATTTCACGCCGTCCTTGTCGATGGCAATGCCGGGGACGATATTGTCGGGCAGCGGACTGTTCTTGGGGGTGTAGTTCTTCCAATAGCCGTCCTTGTCGAGCACCGAGACACCGGCGTTGGTGCCTATCCATTTGTTGTTTTGGTCGTCGATGGTGATGCAGAGGATGAAATCGCTTACGAGGGTGCTGTTCTTGGTGGAGTAGAGGTCCCATTTCTTGTTGTCGTAACGCACAAGACCTCCGAGGGTTACGCCAATCCATTTTACATCGTTCTCGTCGATGACTATGGTGCGGATGAATTTCATTTTCAGGCGGCGGGTCTCCGTCTCATGCTCTTTCCAGTGTGTGCCGTCGAACTCGATAACGCCGTGGTCGTCGGTGCCCACCCACAGAATACCTTTCTTGTCGATGGTGAGACAGTTGACGAACTGGCCTTTCAGCTTTTTGTTGAACATGGCGTAGTCGGTCCAGTTGTTGCCCGAAAACTTGTTCAACCCTTCGCTGGTGCCTATCCATTTGGCTCCTTTACGGTCGGTGGCGAGGGCAAGCACGGTGTTGCCGTTGATGTCGCTGTTCTGGGTGTTGTACACGTTCCACACCTGTGCGACAGATATCATTGACATACAAATTGTTACTGCGAAAAGTGCTATTTTTTTCATCGGTAATGAAGTTATGTTTTATGTTTTTCTTTTTTTGCTGCGGGAAATAATATATTATTGAGTATCAAACGATAGCCGGGGGAGTTGGGATAGAGCGACAAATCGGTGGGCGGGTCGCCGACATAGTGTTGGTAGTCCTCGGGGTCGTGTCCGCCAAGGAAAGTCCAAGTGCCTTTGCCCATGGTGCCGTGCAGGTAACGCACCTCGTCGAGGGCTTTGTTTTCGGCAAGGATTATCACGTTGGATTTCACAAACTTGCGACGGAACGCCGTGGACTGTCCCATAAACCCTTTGATGATGCGCGAATGGTTCTGCGTGAGCATGGTGGGCACCCAGTCCCATTTGGCTGAGAACTCGAAAAGGGTGAAAAAGTCGTTCTGCTCCGACACCTTGCCACGACGCTGGTACTGACTAATGTCGATGTCGGAAATTTCGTATTCCACAGGGTCGGTGACGATATGGAAATCCTTGAAAGCGAAAGTCTTGGAGTAGTCGAGTCGCTGCTGTGCGTCGGGTTGCATGGGGTCGCCGTCGAACATCGTCTCGCAGATGTCCACCCCTTCGGCGGCAAGGGACACATCGTAACTATCGGGAGCCGAGCACATTGCGAAGAGGAAGCCGCCGCCCATCACAAAATCGCGTATCTTGTGCGCCACGGCCAGCTTCAGCTGCGACACTTTGGCAAAACCGAACTCGTTGGCGGTGGCAGTCTGGGCTTTCACGTCGTCGACATACCACTGTTTGGAGCGGTAGCTGGCCCAGAACTTGCCGAACTGTCCGGTGAAATCCTCGTGGTGCAGGTGCAGCCAGTCGTACATCGGCAGAACGCCGTTCATCACCTCGGCGTCGTAAACCACGTCGTAAGGGATTTCGGCGTAGGTGAGGGCGAGGGTGACGGCATCGTCCCACGGCAGTTTGTTTTTCGGCGAATAGACCGCAATCTTCGGGGCTTTCTGCAGCTTCACGGCGTCCATATTCACGGCGAGGTCGGCAATGGAGGCAAGAATGTTGGTGGCCTGCCCTTCGGCTATGATTTCGCAGGTGACGCCGCGTAGACGGCACTCGCGTTCGATATTGTCGTAATGGCCGAGCAGGAAGGCACCGCCGCGGTAGTTGAGCAGCCACGTAACCTCCACATCGCGCTGCAGCGCATAATAGGCTATGCCATAGGCTTTTAGGTGGTTTTTCTGCACCTCGTCCATAGGTATAAGCATCTGCGTGGCGACGCATCGCACCGACAGACACACTAGGCATATTATGACGACAATTCTTCTCATCGCACCTATAACGGAGAAACTCCCGTCATAGTACGTGACTGCGTTTTTTTAAATCGAAAGACGGTATTAGTGGTCAGGGGGCAGTATTCAGGGATCAGTAATTAGTTTTGAGTTTGCAGTTGGGAGTTGTAGGGACACACTGCGGGGGTTCGAATCTGAATATCTGAGTATCCGAAAATCTGACAATCTTTTGCCAAATTTTACGCTCAGTAGTAATTTTGAGCTAAAAAATTTTACGCTCAGTAGTAATTTTAAGAAAATAAATTTTACGCTCAGAAAATAAAATTTGCATAATTCAATTATTTTCAGTAATTTAGACGTTGCAAAATAAACATTCCAAGAGTATGTGAAAAATAGATTGCTATTATTCCCGTTTATCTTACCCCGCTTGTTTGATAATGGGTAATTAGTATTCAGTATTCAGGGGTCAGTATTTAGTATTCAGTATTCAGTTGTAGGGACACACTGCGTGTGTCCGACACTACTACAGAACAGTTATTCTTTAGGGCAGACTTAGGGCTTGCCTGTTTCGCAAAAAAATCGTACCTTTGCAGAACTAATTAAACAAAAATAATTGACAGCAAAATAAAATACAAATAACACAATTATAAGCATTTAGAAAAAATATAAAACAATAACATACTGAGCTATACGCTCTTGTTCTCCTATCGGAAAAGCTGGTAACTTTCATGGAGTGGGAATGAGACGCGGAGGGTTCACGCAATGGCGTGAATCATTTCGCAACTTATTTACTCCTAGGTATCACCAGCGCCTCCGATAGAAATAAGCAAAACTGACGGGATGGTTCGCGTCTTTTCTTTTGCCATTTTTGAACATCGGCTAACGGCTCAATTAATGGAAATCAAAAACTAAGGACGGACTATATTACAAGAGAATAAAACTATGTTCCTCAGCAAATTATTCAAAAAGAAAGAGCCGGATAACACAATTGTGTTGTCAACCATGGATGACATGTTCCGTTGGCTGGACACAATGAAGGCTGAAATGGACCCCATCATCACCCCTGTACTACAATCGCAGTTGCAACTGCTGCAAACCATGCAAAATCCTATAGTACAAAGCATGTCCATCGACACTCTGATGATGAGCTTGTACAAAACATTGCAAGTGGTTGACAACGAAGACATAAAAGTCAAGGTGCGAGATTGCTATACAGTTATGCTGCAAACACTTATGATGTTCAACGAAACTGTTTTCCGCTACCAGATAAGTAAAAACAAACAGCAATCAGACCAATTGCTTATTTCTGCCGGCGACAACCTTGCCGACTCTATCTCAAACTTGGGTGCACTTATCTTTTCGATAAAAGGATTATTTATCATTAAGGCGAGAAATGTTTACAAAATGACGAAAGAGTGCAGCAATTTCTACAAATCGACACGAGCCCGTGAGGTTTGCAAAAACAACATTGCTGAACTAAAGCAGGAATATCAACAAATGCTTGAGCACCTGTTTGAAATGCTAGAAAAATATGGAAGTCTTTTGGGAGAGTCCATTGTTTTGTACGGCATGTCTCACCGTTACTACAGCCAGCTGACAGCGGAATATAAGACTCGCAAATGCGAGCCATTGCTCAGTAAAATGAAAAAAGCCAACTTGGGCAAAACGGTTTCCATTGTTTCAAAAATCAAAGAGTCGGGAATCGGCTCTGTTTTAAGTTCTCTTTTCTCCAACACAACAACGTCTGTTGAAAAAGACAATTTGGACGTTGACGAGGTAATAAAAATGTGGGGCAATTTGGATGAGTTGATTGATAAATCAAAAAATAAAATACAAGGATTGCAAACCGAAATCGAAGGTATTAACTCGGAAATAAAACAGCAGAGCATTTTTGCTTTCGGCAAACGTAAAAAGTTGCGTCTTGAGATTGAACAAAAACAAAACGAAATCTCCACCGTAGAGCAACAGATAGCTTTGTACAACGACAACAAACGCTCCATCGAAGCTGTCTATCAAGAAGCAATTGACATTTTCAAAGACATAGAACAGTACGACAAAAAGTATCTACAGATTGTAAACCAATTTGCAATTTCCACAAGCATATAATAATCCAAAAATAAGTAAACTAAAACAAAAAAAAATGAAAGAAATAATTCTTATTGCAATATTGCTTGCAGGTATTGTGGCAATATTTCTGTTGGGTAAACCCAAAAAGAAAAAGGAAGAGGATATTCAACCAGTCACAAGACAAAAACTCACAACCAAGAATCAGTTGGATATTGTTGAAGCCACGGTAAAATCGCTAGTTATCTGCAAAGATGACGATGAAAAACAAGGTGGCGCTCTCATCGGTTGGATGTTCAAAGACCGTTATTACATTGAATCCATTGTAGCCACAATAAGGGCTTCGGTTGATATGGAAGACTTTACTGAAGATGATATCAAACAAAACAATTTAAATAAAACCATCACGATTAAAGTACCCTGTCCAACGTTGGGAGAAGCAAATTTTCCGCAAGAAAAAAACGAAATTATATGGAAAAAAGGCGGCAAATTCGAACCCGAAGAAGTAGAGGAACTTAGGAAACAGAAACAAAAGGAAATCAACCAAGACAAAAAAATCCGAGATATAGTTTTGATGCAGGCTAAACAAAATGCGGAAAATTTCTTTAAGTCAAGACTCATTTATTTAGGATTTAATGATGCAAATATTAATTTCAAAAAGGGAGCAAAAACAGAACAATAACTTATAATATATACAATTATGACAGGAGTAGTTCTTTCGCTAATGGACAGCGCTTTCGATTCAATTCTTGAGATTCTTTGTTTAATAGTTCTCATCGGCGTCGTGATAATGGTCATAGACCGCTTTGTACTCAAATCGCGTTTCTCAATGAAATTGTTTCACCGAGAAAAACCGACAATTGAAAAAACGCCAAACGTCATCACAGAAATAACGGATATCGCTCAGCTAGTTTGTATGACATATTATGAGGAACAGCTCGGGATAATGGAAAGAAGAGACGATGGCAAAATTTACTTTGTAGATTACAAAGAAGGAGCCGATAACGACAATGACTGTATGGTGGTACAATATAATGGTATGGTCAATGTAGGTATTGATTTGAAAAAAATAAAACAAAACGACATCGAAAGGTCTGGCGATAACATAAAACAAGTTAGGATTCCAAAATCCGAGATAATTGGCGACATAGTGATAAACCCAGATGACAAGATTTATATCTACAAAAAAGGAGACTGGGACACCGAAATGGAACGCAAGTTATATTGTCACATGAAAGAAGAGCTTTATAAACACGCTCTTGCCGAAGATATAATAAAACGTTCCGACGAGATTGCAATTAAATCTCTTTCAAATTGGTTCAATGCATTTGGATTTAAAGACGTAAATGTGTATATGGAGGAAACCACGGAAGTGAAAAACTCATAACACATAACGATTTAATATTCGTTAAAAAACGGGCGGCCTGCGGCCGCCCGTTTTTTATACCGCAACTTCATACCTAAAAATACTATAATACATTACGCAAGCTCCCATACAATCCCAACAAATTATTAAACTGAAAACTGCTCAAACGGGAAAATTTTTCCCTGTTTGAGCAGTTTTCGGCATAAATATACAATTGCAAATTAATGGAAGATGTGGTAAGAATCGCACTCTAAACCATTAATTTTCAATTTCCAATTATCAATTCTCAACTGAGAACACCAGTCGTTTGTAGTTTTCGTCGGACCATTTGAGCAGCATGGCCTTGAAATCGTTGTATTGCGCAACTGGGATCTGCGACTCTGTGAGGGAGAGGCTGCGCACCACCTCCAGTTTGTTGTCCTTCTGCACCATTTTTATCTGCATATAGCCGAAGGGTTTGTTCACGGTAACGTCGATGGGTTTGCCCACCCAACGCACGTTTTTGGGCAACATAACGGTGTATCGGTACACCTCTTTGGCGGTGCCGCATACAAGAGGCGCGGTGCGTTTACCCACCAGCAGTCCTGGCATCATGCCAAAGACTCCCAGAGGCCGCTCGAGGGTGAGCGAGTAGTAACCCTCGGCAAGCTGATGAAGTTCCACATTGCCCTTCTTGCCGCTGCATTTCAGCATCTTACCTTCGGCGGTGAGGATGTAGTTGTCATCAACAGCCACCAACTTGGAGTTGAGACTCTTGCCCACAGGCTCCAACTTACCAGAGTGTGTGGCGGAAAGTTCGTATTTCTGGTCTAGAAAATCGAAAGTAACATATTCCGACAGAGGAAAATAGAAATCCTTGCCGTTGCATTTGAGGGTGTCGTAGCGGAAAGCCACCTTGGGCTGGAATCCAGCCAGTTGCAGCAAACCGTTAAGCAAAAGCGTCTTTTCGAAGGCGTTGCCGCAGTTGGCGTTCCACACCTCGCCGGCGTTGCGGAAACGCAAACCCGTTTGGGTAAGGCTAACGTTGTTCAGACGGAGGTTGCGGACCACATGTTCGTTGATTTTCTTTGCTCTATCCAGCTCATCGCCGCCAAGGTCGGCCACGAAATCGCCTGCTGTTGTGGGTAACGAGAAATCGGTGGGCAGCATATTGTCGAGGTCGTCCATTGTGGAGAGATACAGCACAGGGTACAGCTTGTCGGCTGCGGGTGCGTAAGGCTCGGCTGTTGTCTGCGGCAAATTGGCGCCGGTCCAAGTGAACTGGCTGCCGACTTGTTTCAGAGCCACTTTCGCGGAAGGGTTCTTCACGGCATAATTCAAGTCGCGTGCCGAAGGAACTTTCACCGACACCACATATTTCGTCACGGGAGCGTCCTCGGCAAAGACAATCTTGTCGAGAAGAACACCCGGTTTCGAGGTTATGGTGTAGTCCAGCACTATGGTCGCGCCTTTTTCGAGGGCGGTGTGCACCACCACCATTTCGCGGAAAGCGTTGTAATAGCCGCAGTCGGCGCAGGCCAAAGGCAGCTGCTCCACAAAGGCGTTTTTCGGGGCGTCGACCCGCGAGCCGTCGGCACGGAGAGTGTAGGCCTCGTTTATCTTAAGCGTCTGAAATTCGGGGTTATACACTATAAAACTTTCGCCATAGATGCTGAAAAACGCGCGTTGAGAGTTGAGTTTCAGCTCCTTGCGAAAATTATAGACCATATTGCCGTCGGATTTTATCTCGTATTTACGGCTGAGGAGTTTGTATTCGGCGTCGGGCTGCTGAGCCATCACCAAAGCCTCGGCGGCGAACATCAGTATTGCAAGAAAAGTCGTTATTTTTTTCATCGTCATATCCTCCTTTATTTAGCGTTTTTAACGAAAATCAGTTCATAAAAGGAAAAATTCTGCTGGGCCATCACCGCGTTGCGGAAGTCGCTCCAGTCGGAGGCTTCGTAAACACGTTTGCCATACGAGGCTTTCTGCTCGAAAGTGAGGCTGTTGCCCTGCATGGTGTAGCCGCCGCTGTATGTAACGGATTTGCCTTCCACTTTCTGTTTTTCGGGCAACGGCGACTGCGTGGTAAATCCGGCAGGCAGTTTCACTGTCTCTTTCACCTCCAAAAGTCGCGAGCAGCGGTCCTTGAAGGGATACAGACGTTTCTCCTCCTTAACGTTGACACCCATATGTCCCATGGCGCGGCTGAACACGCCTTTGGCAAGCAACGGAGTGAAAATCAGTTCTTTGTCGGAGACAAGGGCGTAGCCCGGGATGCGGTATTTATAGGTCATTTTCACGGGCTGTTTCAGATAAGTGTCGTTGTCGGTGTAGGTTACCGAAGTTATCTGCGCCTGCGGTGCCACGCGTGTTAGCTCCATCTCCACGTTGCGTCGCCACTCGGTTTTACGTGCCGAGAAAACGGAACGCACTGCGGCGTCGCTCTGTCCCTCGGCGGTGATGGTGAACTCGCCCACCAGAGTGCCGTCGGCAAGCAGTTCCGACTTGCCGGTGATACGTACGTAGTGGTTCTCCGGTGCCGACACGGGAGTCTCGGCCAAGTCGGCGCCTTGGGGCAGTCCCATCAGGTAGCCCTGCTGTTGCTCGGCGCTCGACCACAGCTCCCTTACGTTGGGCACCCATGTGGGGTCGAGCAGCTGGTAACGGCCGTTGCGACGCTGCACCACGGTGACGCTGTGGTTGAACTGGTCGGCGGGGATGCGGTCGATACGCTCACCGGCCATCGTCATAGCGGCGTAGGCGTTAAAACCAGCGGTGCGGAGCATAGCTATCAGCAGACTGGCTTTGTCCTTACACACCCCGCAGCGGTCGATGAAATTCATGGTGGCGTTGTGGAGGGTGTAGCCCTCGCCTTCGCCCATGCTTATGCCCGAATAGCGCATATTGTCGGCCACCCAGTGGGTGAGGATGGCTATGGAGTCCTCCTCGCTTTTGGCACCCACCAGCAGCTCACGCACTTTCTTTTTCAGCTCGGGGGTGGTGTTGAAACTGCCGTAGTCCTCGTTTACGCCATAGAACCACATCGATTTGGCCTCCCAGTTGGGACTGGTGGAGAGTAACAGCTTGGTTTCCACGTCGTTGCTGGCAAGCATGGCCGCCTCGCGTTTGATAGGCATTATTTCGTTTTTGGTGAAAGTGTAGATAACACGGTCGCCGTCGAACGACTGTGCCGACGAGAGTTCGCCGTTATATACTTTGTATTGCAAGTTTTTGTTTTTCAAAACGTTGACACGATACACTTTCTCTTTCACCGGCTGGCCGCTCCAGAAAGGAACTATGTCGTAGAAATGGCCTTTCATCGGGGGGATGTAGCGGCTGTCGTCGTCGGCCTGCAGCAGTGCGTAGGTGAAGCCTTTGCGGAATGTCCACACCTCCACGGCGTCGCCCGGGTCGAGATGTCCCACTTCGAGCATTTTCTGACTTGCGCCCCAGTAAATCATTCGGGCGGGTGCCACGTAGTCCATCACAGGGCCGGAGATTTCCGTGGCTTCGCCGTTGGCGCGGTACACCACCACTTTTTTAATCTCCACGTAAGCCGACTGCGGGTCGTAGTCGATTTTCACCACGCTGTTGGCCTTGGCGCCGGAGTAGTTGATGATTTTCACCAGCCGGTGGCTGTTTACGTAACTCAGTCCCGACTCTTCCATAAACACGTCGGTGCTGTCGAAGAGCGTAACCTGATTGTACGGCTTGTACTTCTCCACATCGGTGTTGCGCACCATGTCGCCCTTGTCCTGCGCTTTGGCAAACAGGCATGAGCCGACCAAAGCCGCCATCAAAAACAATTTCGTCGCTTTCATATTATAAGATATTGATTTACAGTAATTTTAAAACAACCAAGTTATTGATTATCATTTCACAAAAATACATTTTTTTTGGCAAAAAAGGAAATCGAATTGGCTTTTTCGGGACAAAAAACCTTGCCGATGCCAAAATCATTTGGCGGTATGCATTTTTTTTTGTAACTTTACAGCATCATTTCACACTACTGAAATATGGACTTAAGCACTTATTTTGAGCCTGTTAGCCTCGACGACCTTGGTCTGGCACACGACGATTTCTTTCCGCATATCAGCGACCGCATTGTAACTTACACAGTTGAAAACGGTTTCCCTGAGACAAAAAAACAGCATTTGGCACTTTTAGGTGTGTGCGACGACCGCGTGGCAGTGAACAATGCCGGTTGCAGCAATGCCCCCGACGAGATACGCAAGAAATTCTACAACTTGTCGTTGCCGAGCTACGACATCAAAATGGTTGACCTTGGTAACATGCCTGCCGGCAGCACTGTGGAAGACACCTATTTCGCTCTTACCGAAGTTGTTGCAACGCTAATCCATCAAAACGTGGTGCCTATAATCCTCGGCGGCGGACAGGACCTGAGTTACGCTGTATATAAAGCTTACGAGCGTTTGGGACAGATTATCAACATCTGCACCATCGACCCACGTTTCGACCTCGGTCCCGAAACCGACGACCTGAACTCCAACACCTATCTCAGCAAGATAATAATGTCGCAGCCCAACTTCCTGTTCAACTTCACCAACATAGGATACCAGAGCTACCTCGTCGACAAACAGTATATCAGGCTGATGGACGACCTGCATTTCGACACTTTCCGTTTGGGCATGGTGCAGAGCGACCTCAACGAAACCGAGCCTCTTATCCGCAACGCCGATTTCCTGAGTGTCGATATCGGGGCTGTGCGACAGAGCGACGCTCCCGCCAACGGCAATCCCACACCACATGGTTTTTACGGCGAACAACTTTGTACCATGACACGCTTTGCGGGCATCAGCGACAAGCTCTCGAGCGTCGGATTTTTCGAACTCAATCCCAAATACGACATCAACGGGCAGACCGCGCACCTTGTTTCGCACGCCATCTGGTATTTCATCGAAGGTTTCTACTGCCGCAAATCCGATTTCCCATACAAGGACAAACACAACTACCGTCGCTACATTGTGCCCATGGTCGGCGACGACTCCCTCGAAATTGTGTTCTACAAAAGCAAGAAAAGCGACCGTTGGTGGATGGAGATACCCTGTCCCGAAGAGCAACAGAACAAATACGCACGACATCTGTTGCTGCCCTGCTCCATACGCGACTATCAGCAGGCGCTGAACAACGAAATTCCCGAGCGCTGGTGGACGTTCTACAACCGCATTATCGGATAGTAGCCACAACCCGTACAACGACAGTTTTTTCGGCACCCACCCAGCGGTGTCGGACCCTATCGGTGCGCCTGAAAAAGTCCGTCGGAAAAAACTGCATGGGGAGCCACAAAATAAAATACGTCTTTCATCGTTATTCTTTTTTCTAAACCGACATAAAATGAGAAAAATCGCAATAATTGCATTAGCATTGTTTGTGGGCCTTTCGGCAACAGCCCAGCAACCGCAGATAAACAACGACAAGGCTTTCGAAATATCAAAGAACCTCGAAATTTTCGCCGATGTGTACAAAAACCTGCACCTCAACTACGTTGACGACCTCGAGAGCGGCAAACTTATGAAAACGGCCATCGACGCCATGCTCGCATCCCTCGACCCCTACACCAACTACATACCCGAGTCGGACATCGAGGACGTGAAACTACAGATTTTCGGGCAGTACGGCGGCATAGGCTCCGTAGTCTCGCAACGCGACGACTATGTGATTATCTCCGAGCCTTACGAAGGTCTTCCGGCTGCAAAAGCAGGGCTCAAAGCCGGTGACAAGATACTGGAAATCAACGGCGAATCGGCCAAGGGCAAGACAGTTTCCGACGTAAGCAGCATCCTTCGCGGACAGGCCGGCACCTCGCTTACGATGAAAATAGAACGTCAGGGCAAAAATCACGACATAAAGATAACACGCGAGGAGATAAAACTGAAGCCCGTGCCATATTTCGGACTGGTGGACGGCGATTTCGGATATATCAAACTCAACGAATTTACCCAAAACTCGCCTGCCGATGTTACAGCCGCTTTCAACAGTCTGAAAAACCAGAACAAAAACCTAAAAGGTGTGGTCCTCGACCTTCGCGGTAATGGCGGCGGACTCCTCAACGAAGCTGTGGACATAGTGAATATCTTTATGAACAGTGGCGAGCTGGTGGTGCAGACCAAAGGCAAGGTGGCCGAGAAAAACACCAAACATTACACCCGCAAAACACCCGTCGACAGAGAGATTCCCGTGGCCGTGCTTATCGACGGATACAGCGCCTCTGCGTCGGAAATAGTAGCTGGCAGCCTGCAGGATTTCGACCGTGCCGTGATAATAGGCTCGCGCTCGTACGGCAAGGGGCTGGTACAGAACATAGTAGAACTTTCGTACAACTCGCAGATGAAAGTCACCGTTTCCAAATACTTCATCCCCAGCGGACGCTGCATTCAGGCCCTCGACTACAGTCACCGCGACGAGAACGGACGCGCCATAAAGGTGCCCGACTCGCTGAAAACGGCTTTCAAGACACGCAACGGACGCACCGTTTACGACGGCTTCGGCATTGAGCCCGACATCGATGTTGAACCCGAATACATATCGAACATTTCGGTGGCTCTGCTCCAGAAAAATCTTGTATTCGACTACGTTACCGATTTCTACTACAAGCACAAGGAGATAGCCTCGGCTTCGCAGTTCCGCGTTACCGACGATATTTACAACGATTTCAAGAATTACATCTCCACCAAGGAATACGAATACTCCACAAACACCGAGAAAACCCTTAAAATGCTGCGCGAAACGGCGAAAGAGGAGAAATACCTCTCGGCCATCGAGAAAGAGCTCAGCGACTTGGAAAAGAAACTGCAGAGCGACAAACTTGTCGACCTCGATAAAAACAAGGAAGAGGTGAAACAGCTTATCGAAGCCGAGATTCTTACCCGCTACTACTACGAAAAAGGGCGCACCGAAGGCATGCTGAAATACGACAATGTCCTGCACAAAGCCATCGAGGTGCTATCCGACAAGGACGGATACAACAAAATACTGAAAAAATAACACCCCATGCGGCTCAACGTACAGATGTCATTCACGCGCAAGTCGGTGCACCAAAACATTTTCTTCCTTTTGTTGGCGGTGCTGGTGGTGGCCATGCCCACTTCCAAGTTTCTGATGAGTGCGATGATGATATTCCTTGCCGCCAACTGGCTTATCGAAGGGCGTTTCCGCGAGAAATGGCAGATGGCCAAAGGCAATGAAGTGCTGCACGCTTTTGTGGCTTTGTACTTGGTACATGTTGTATGGTGCCTGTTTTCATCGAACTGGGACTATGCCCTGGACGACCTGCGCAAAAAGCTGCCCCTGCTTGTCCTGCCATTAGTGGTGCTTACCTCCTCTTTCCTCGACCGACGGAAAATAGTCAACCTTCTGCAGATTTTCTGTCTTGCCGTGGCTGTGGCGTCGGCAGTGGGCGTGGTGCGATACCTCGGCAATCCCGACATGGAGTATCGCAACATTTTTCCGCATTTTTCGCACATCCGTTTTTCCATCAACGTGTGCATGGCAATAGTGCTGCTGATATACGCAATTTACAAAGTTGTTCAGCGCAACGACATAAAATTCAAATGGTTACGCGTTGTAAGCATTTTAATGTTAGAAGCGCTTTACTGCGTAATTCTATTGCTATTGCAGTCGTACACGGCTTTTGTTATTCTTGCCGTTATTTTCGTAGTTCTTCTTGGCTGGCTGGCCGTTAAAAGGAAAACGCAGCCACGCTATGCCGTGGTCTTTTTTGCCGTGCTTGCAGTGGCCGTAGTGGGCGTGTGGTTGTGTTTTTCGCATTATCGTTCCAACTACTATACTTTGCAAGAACTTTCGCTAAAACCTTTAGAAACCGTCACAGCACAGGGCAACGCCTACACCCATGCCAACGACGGACTTATAGAGATGGGCAACTACGTAAACAACTACGTATGTCGCGAGGAACTTGCCAACGAATGGGCCAAATGCAGCTCTCTAAATATCGACTCGCTTACACCAAACTCCTTTGCCGTATACCCCACCCTTGTGCGCTACCTCAACGCCAAAGGCCTTACCAAGGACAGCGCAGGCATGACGCAACTGCAACAATCTGATATAAAACTAATTGAACAAGGCGTTGCCAATCCCTACTACGCCCGTAAGTTCGACGTGGGAAAAATGCTGTACCGCATGTTTTTTGAGTACGACAATTACTGCCGCGACGGCAATGTGCGCAATTCATCACTGTTACAGCGTTTCGAGCTGTGGCGGAACGGCTTGGCGGTATTCACCGCACATCCTGTTTTTGGCGTAGGCACCGGCGACGTGGCCGACGAGGTGGCCCTGAGCCTCGAACAACGCAACTCGCAGCTTGCCGGACTGGGCATGCGCACCCACAACCAATACATCACATTGCTGCTCACTTTCGGCGTGGTGGGGGTGGCAATAATAGTATTTGTCTTTGTCCGTGCCATAATAAGACAGCGGCTTTTGAAACCGGCCATTTTTCTTGCCTATCTGTGCATGGTGCTGGTGTCGTTTGTTAGCGAGGACACCCTTGAAACTGAAGCAGGAGTGGTATTTTCCACGCTTTTGTTCGTCCTGCTTTCGCACTGGGCTACGGACAGCCCTAAATAATAACGGAAAATCGACCCGTTTTATTGTTACAAGTGCAATAAAAATATGATTATGACGTTTTTCTGACAAATCAACCGATTATGAAAAACGCCTTCGCGATAATGCTGATGATGTGTGCGGCAATGGCCGTAGCCTCGGCGCAAGGCAAGTCCGACAACGAGCGTAACGACACTCTTTTCATGATTTGCTACGACAGCAATTGTATCTACATCATGAACAGCGACGTTGTAGCTTTCGAGCATGTCTGCCCGGACGACGAAAAATATTACATAGGCTACAGAACGTCGCTTCCCGAACAAGACATTTACCGTTTGACCACAGAAAAAGCCATTCAGTTGGGCGAAATCAAAGTTACTACAGGGCATTTCGTCAGTCTTTTCGAGAAAACCAAATCGGGAACATGGGAGCCAATCCATGTCCAGCACCCTTGGTCCAGCGTTATCCCCTCAGGCCCTATGCGCATGTTGCCTCTTTTAATCGACGAGGGAGACATTGAAAACGGTTCGCATTTCAGCAGAATCATCCACAACATACATTTTATACTCATCTACATCTAAAAAAACTTTAGGCAACGCAGCTCTCCATTAGCCTTTATAAGAAACAAAAAAAGGATGCGGAAACCGCATCCCTAAATTATTCATTACTAACTGCTAATTAGTAATTATTCATCAGTCTTTCACGATGTCGATTTCGTCGATGAGGTTTTTGGCACCGGCAAATTTGTCGATGATAAAGAGCATGTAACGCACGTCGAGGTTGATGCAGCGCTGCATGTTCTCCTCAAAGTCGATGTCGCCCGACATTGCTTCGCTGTTGCCGTCGAAGGCGAGGCCGATGAGGTGGCCTTTGGAGTTCATCACAGGCGAGCCGGAGTTGCCGCCGGTGATGTCGTTGTTGGTGATGAAGCAAACGGGGAGTTCGCCTTTCTCATTGGCATAACGGCCGAACTCGCCTGCATAGAATAGGGTTTTCAGACGTTCGGGAACGTTGAACTCGGGGTTGGTGGGGTCTTCTTTCTCGATAACGCCCTTGAGGGTGGTGTAGTGGTTGTAGTGAACGCCGTCCTTGGGGTCGTATGCCAGCACGTTGCCGTAGGTGCAACGGATGGTGGAGTTGGCGTCGGGAGCCAGCGGCTTGTCGCCGTTCATCTGCATAATGCCGTCAACAAACAGACGTTTGCCTTTGGCCAGGTCGGGAGCAGCGGCGTTGGCTTTCAAAGCCACTTCGCGGTAAGCGTTGTACGACTGCAAACCTGCAATGTACATCGGGTCTTTCTCGAGTTTCTTCATATCGGGTTTTTCAAGGAATTTGTTGAATTTGTCGGCGTTGGCAAAAACAGATTTCTTCATAGCGTCGGCGGCGTATTTCTCGAAGTTGCCTTTGTATTTCTTGGCGGCCTCTTTCAGGAATTCGGGGCAGTACTGCTCTTCGATGTTTTTGTAAACATATTCGAACATGGCTGCGATGGTCTTCTCTTCGGTGGCTTGGTCGTAGTCCTTGTAGAACTCGACGGCCTCGGCTTTCAGTTTGTCAATCACTTGAGCGTTGCCTTCGGCGGCCTTAACGCCAAGTCCCAGCTGGAAGGCTTGGAAAGGCAGGTCGGGACCCTGCAGCAGGCCTTCGGCCAGATAGGTGCGTGCGGCCATGTAGGGTTTGCGGGCGTTGTAGCCGTCCTCGATATATTTGAGGGCGTTCTGGTATTCGCCACCTTTGTATTTGGCCCATTCGGTGTACTGTTTTTCGATGTCTTTTTTCACACCCATGGTGTTGAGGGCCTTGAGGGCTTTGTTCTGCTCGTAGCTGTATTTCCAGTAGTTGGAGCAGCTGGCGTATTTCGACGAGTATTTGATGCGGATGGCCTGGTCGGAAGCCATGGCAGCGCGCCAAACGTTGATTTTAACTGTGCGGATCTCGTAGCGCAGTTTGTTGGTGATGTTCATTGTCTCTTCCAAACCGTAGGAGGTGAGGAAACGGTCGGTGGTGCCGGGGAAGCCCATAATCATGGCAAAGTCGTTCTGTTCCACGCCTTTGATGCTGACGGGCAGGTGGTGTTTGGGTTTCAGAGGCACGTTGTCCTTGGAGTAAGCGGCGGGCGAGCCGTCGGGGGCGGTGTAGATACGCAGCAGCGAGAAGTCGGCGGTATGGCGGGGCCACATCCAGTTGTCGGTGTCGCCGCCGAATTTGCCCATCGACGAGGGGGGAGCGCCAACCAGACGCACGTCCTTGTAAATAACATGCACGAACATGATGAACTGGTTGCCGTTGAACATGCTTTTCACCTTGGCTTCGTAGTAGGTGCCTTCCACGGCGGCCTTCTCGAGTTCGGCGGATTTCTCAGCGATGGCACTGTTGCGTTCGGCCTCGCTCATGTCGTCTTTCAGGACGCTTTTTATCTGCGGAGTCACGTCCTCGATACGAATAAGTATGGAGGCTGTGGTGCCGGGGTTGGGCAGTTCCTGATCCATGGAGTAAGCCCAGAAACCGTCGCGCAGGTAGTCGTGTTCCACGGTGGAGTGAGCCTGAATAACGCCATAGCCGCAGTGGTGGTTGGTGCTTAACAAACCTTTGTCGGAGATAATCTCAGCGGTGCAGAAATGCCAGAACGACTGACCTTCGTTGCCCAAACCGACGATGGCGTCCTTGATACAGCTCTGGTTGACATTGTAGATGTCCTCCGGAGTGAGTTTGAAACCTTTTTTCTGCATATCGGCATAGTTTTTGCCCAATAGCGAGAGTAACCACATGCCTTCGTCGGCACGCATTGTTGTGGGGAGAAGCATAGCCAGTCCCAACACAAGAGCTAAAAATCTCAATTTCATTGCGATAAGTGTTTTTATTGTTAGTCCTAATTATTTAATTTTCTCGGTGTAAAAATTTGCAAATCAATAGTTTCCGGCGTTTTCGTACTGGCGTTGCTCCTCTTCGAGCGACCACAGGCAGAAGTCGGCCTGACGTATCATATAGTTGTATGCCTCCATTTTGGTGGGCAGGTCGCTGATGTTGGAGACTTCCTGCACCAGACTGTCGATTTTTTCTTTGATGGCTGCGTCCATAATTTAGAAGTGTTTTTTCTTTACAAAAATGATTCAAAACGATGTGCAAAGATACGTTTTTTTTGTCAGAAAACCGCCAAAAGAAAAAAAGTTATAAAATCGACTTTTAGAGGTATTTGTAAGTCAAATGGTTACAATGCTGTAAAAAAATTTGAAAAAAAATTTTTTTCTATCAACAAAATATAGTACCTTTGCAACACGAATTAAAAACTAATATTTTAAATTTAAAATTCAAAATATCATGAATGTACAAAACATTATGACCAACCTGGAAGCCAAGCATCCGGGTGAAAGCGAATACTTGCAAGCAGTTCGCGAAGTGCTCGAATCCATCGAAGAAGTTTACAACAAACACCCCGAATTCGAGAAAGCAAAAATCGTTGAACGTATGGTAGAACCCGACCGTATCTTCACTTTCCGTGTAACCTGGGTTGACGACAAAGGCGAAGTTCAGACAAACCTCGGCTACCGCGTGCAATACAACGCCGCTCTTGGTGCATACAAAGGCGGTCTGCGTTTCCACCCGAAGGTGAACGTTTCGATGCTGAAATTCTTAGGTTTCGAACAGATATTCAAAAACAGCCTGACCATGCTGCCTCTCGGCGGTGGTAAAGGTGGTGCTGATTTCGATCCCACCGGAAAATCCGATGCTGAAATCATGCGTTTCTGCCAAGCTTTCGTTTACGAACTCTGGCGTAACATCGGACCCGACCAAGACAGCCCCGCTGGCGACGTTGGAGTTGGCGGACGTGAAATCGGTTACATGTACGGTATGTACAAGAAACTGGCTCGCGAACACAGCACCGGCGCTCTGACAGGTAAGAGCTACGGCTGGGGTGGTTCCCTCATCCGTCCCGAAGCTACCGGTTTCGGCGCTATCTACTACGTAGAACGTATGGTTAAAGAAAAAGGCGACAAGATGGAAGGCAAACGTATCGCCCTCTCCGGCTTCGGTAANNCGGTAACGTGGCTTGGGGTGCTGCCATCAAAGCTTCCGAACTTGGTGCCAAAGTTGTTGCCCTCTCCGGTCCCGACGGCGTTTGCGAAATAGCCGACGGTATCACCAAAGAGATGATCGACTATATGCTCGACATGCGTGCTTCGAACCGCAACAAAGTTCAGGACATGGCCGACAAATTCCCCGGAAAAGCCAAATTCACCGCTGGCAAGAAAGCTTGGAGCGTGAAATGCGACATCGCATGCCCCTGCGCCTTCCAGAACGAAATGGCTGAAGAGGATGCCAAAGAACTTATCGCCAACGGCGTAAAATACGTTGCCGAAGTTTCCAACATGGGTTGCCAGCCCGGCGCTATCGCAGCTCTGCAGGGTGCCAAGATACCCTTCGGTCCTGGTAAAGCCGTTAACGCTGGTGGCGTTGCTACCTCCGGTCTGGAAATCTGCCAGAACGCTGAACACCGCAACTGGACAGCTGAAGAAGTGGACAAAAACCTCCACACCATCATGAACAACATCTACGACATGTGCGTTGAATACGGTAAACAAGCCGACGGTACCATCAACTACGTTAAAGGTGCCAACATCGCCGGTTTCATGCGCGTGGCCAAAGCTATGCTTGCTCAAGGTATCATCTAATCCTTCAGCAAACTTCCCCGAAAGGGGTCATGATAAACACGGACACCAAATGGTGCCCGTGTTTTTTTTGTGTGTGGCGCGTAGCTGTATAGGGACGCATGGTATGCGTCGCAGACATTATTTAAAAGAATGCGGGAATGAAAAGTTTAAGACAAGTGTTGCGCAATCTCTTCCGCCAAGGTATTGAGCATCTTGCAGTCGGCACGGGTGATATGGCGCTTGGCTGCATCGTATTGCCATGGACTGAGAATTAACACACGTCCTGCAGCACAAGCATCGAAAAGGCTGTCCTGCGGTTTGTAATAATCACGGAAACCATTGTCGGCCAGATATACGAACGGCAACTGCTTGTTCAAAAGCACCTCCATAACCTGTATTTCTTGTGGCGAGATAAACGGCGATACCAGCACAGCGCCTTGTCTTGCAGCCGTTACGCAGCCGTTCATATAGTCGCGGAGAGGATTTGGGGTACCATGCTCTGCAGCATAAACCATGGTGCGGCGCACATGCACTGGGGCAAAACATTCGGAGAGCAACAGAACGGTGTTGCCCACCCCATCGTAGCTTCTGCCGTTTATTTCTATGCCTTTCTGCACTCGGAAAAAGCCAGGCATAAGGCGCTTGGTGGCCAGCCGTTGCGGATTGAGTTGGACATAGCGTATCATGGCTTTCAGCTGCCCACGCCTGGACATCGGGCGTATGAAAGGCATTTCGGCAAATAAAGGATCTGGGCGGCAATTTGCTTCGGGGGCTTTATTTGTACAAAAAGGGATAGCTCGGCTGTCAGTCTTTTGCTTGTCAGTTTCATTATTTTCGTTAGCCGCTTCTTCTTTGCGTTCATTGCCACATCGTCCGTTACCCAGCATATTATACTGGTGGGTTGACAATGAATACTGCCTGCCCAATTTCTTGGCACCCTGCCAAAAACCACGCACCACCTCTTTTATGCTACAAGGCATTGAGCGAGTTACATACAGGATTATATGCACATGATCCGGCATCATGCGAAGACCAATAATACGAACCTCGGGGTGGTGCTTAGGTATTTCCTGCACACAGTCTTTTACCTGAGCGCCGAGTGGGCTAAGTTCCACCCTCGCCTGAGCAGGGTTGTTGTTGGGGATGACAAGTGTGCCCAACAATGGCTGACGTGAGGTAACAGTGAGGGTTACGTGGTATATGCCTATGCCACGCCATGCTGTTGCCGGTTCTTGCCAGTGCCATTGTTCCTGCTCTGCCATTGTTGTTATAGGGTGTTGTTGTATTTTCCTATTTCTATAAACGCACCACCCTCGTATTTATTGCCTACTGCCAATTATTGTTATGTAGGGACGCATGGTATGCGTCCTTAACGGACGATGATTTATGACAACGCACACCACCACACCCCCAAAAAAAATCCGTGACAACGCCACGGATTTTTTTNNTTTTTTATACATAATTCCGAAATAATCAAATGTCTTTCACAAGGCGGATAGTCCTACCGAGGTGGCGGAAGTTGTTGCCGCTTGGAGAAACATAGTCACTGCTGAAGGCCAGGAGGTACGAGTTGGTGCTATTGTCGTACGTGGCCGAATAATAGCGGCCGTAGGTACCGACATTGCCGACCGAAGAACCAAAGCGGTAGCCCGCGGCGGGGAGGAAGTNNCCCCAGCCGGCAGGCTCGAAAATATTTGTCCAGTCGGTAGAAGAAATAGTGTTAACGGTAAATGCCGCACCAGCAGTGTTAGTGCTGTTCAAAGCGTAGGTGTTCACATCCCAGTTGTCGGGAACTATTATCAGTCCCGGCACATTGTTTACCGTAGCCTTGGCATAGCGTACGCCGGAACATGTTGACCTAGTATTTAATACATACACCCATTCGGCGCTTGTCGGGGTGCGCCATGTGCCTGCGGGGTCGGTGGTGTTAGTTTGGGGATTGTATATGGCGTTGTAAACACCCCAGTCGGCATTGGCATAAGCCCCAGTAAGGGAATAAGTATATGAGCTGCCATCTGTGGGGCCATAACCATAGCCATTGGATGATGTGTATGGCGAAGATTCGCTGTTCGAGCTGCTGTACGGCTGGTAGAAATAATTGCCGTTGTTCCAACCACTTGTACCCCAGCCAAAGTGGTCTATCCATCCCTGATACGATGATGAGATTTGGCTGTTATCGCACTTTGTACCGCTATTGCCGCCAACGCCATATATAGTACCCTGTGTGGCATTTCCTATATAGTCCCACTGGTTAGATGCAAAACGCCATGTGCCAGCGGCAGTACCGCCACCAGCCACAGCATGGGTAGTGGCAGTTGTTCCGCCATTGGTGGCACTCCACTGCAGGTTGCCCGGGGCAAAAACAACTTGTTGTGTAGCACTAACGGAGAAATAGGGATCGCCGCCGCCACATTCGCAGAAACAGAGGTCGTTAACGGTGTTGGTGTATATATTGTTTCTTGCCAAAGTGGTGGATGAAACGGTCTTGGTGCTTTTACCATTTTCTGTATTAAACACTTTCATGGTAAGGTTTTTGGAGGCCATGGGGGGCAGTATTACATATATATCAGCTCCGGAAGATAAGTCAATATAATTATTTGTGCCGTCGGTAAGGTTTACGGTAAGAGTTTGGGTTGCACCGGCGGCGGGGGTAACGGTGGGATTGGTGGTGTTGTTATCAACGGTGAAATCGCCTGCCAAGGCGCCGTTGGTGGTGGAGAACTCTATGCGGCTGGCACGTTTGTTGGCGGCACTTGCGTCGGCGGTGAGGTGCAGCTTAAGCACGGCGCCGAGGTTGCGCATCTGGAAAACAATTTTGTCCTCGCCAGCGGGAACGGAGGTGTATCCTGCCATAAGGGTGTTGCCGCTCAGGGCGTTGGCCGAGGAGTTGTAGGTTTGGGTGGTGGGGAAATTCACCGTGAGTGTGCTGGCGGTGAAATTGGCGGGTATGCTGCTGCCGCTTGCCGCTCCAGCCAAATCGGTAGGATACACTGCCCAGTAGATATCCTCGCTGCCCGAAGGAATGGCGTAGGTTGTGCCTTCGAACTTTGCCTTTGTGGGGTCGGCGTTCAAATTGGAAAGGGCAATGTTGGTGCCGTTGATATTGAGGGCGTCGGTAAGCTCCCATTTCACCTTGCGGCCGTTGGCTTCGTCGATATAAGCTTTGTCGATAATGTCTGCATTTGGCAGCGTGGCTTCTGAGGTGATGGTGCGTTTCACGCCGTGAAAGTAGTTTTGTGCTTCCTCCGAAAGGTTATCTTTGGCACACGAGGCCGCAAAAACGGCAATTGTAGTAGTGGCCAATACACATGCCCAAGTCTTGAAAATCTGTTTCATCTTTTTTTATTATTTTGATTTAAATTATATTATTTTTATTTTCTCAAAAAACGCAACCCGTCTCCCGACGGGTTGCCACATTGATGAAAACGAGACGTACAAATTCTCAATACGCCTCATTGTCACCATTAATTATTTCCGCATATATATTTTTGACTGAATCATATATGTGATAATTATCTAATTTTTAATATTTTACACAAAAGGCACTTTGTATTTTTGGTTTTGCAAAATTAGTACTAATAATGCAACGGGCAGTCAAAACGCCCTATCCTGAAGGGATGGCAAAAACTATCCTTTTTGGATAAACTCTTCGAAGAAGTTGTATTCCAGCACTTTAGATATGCGAAGAAGCAGGTCGGTGTTTATGGATGGCTTGGAATAGATTTTGTAAAGGTGGTTGGGAGTACATGGTATCTGCCGTGCCAGCCATGCCGAGGTGCGTCCCTGCTCCCTGAGCTTGGCTTTTATTGCTTTGCCGATATGTACTTCCCTGATTTTGTCCATGAAAAAAGCGTGGAGTTTATTCTTGCCTGGGTTCTAGGGATTTCCAAGGCCCTACTCATCAAACAAGTTATTCCACGCCGTATATGAATACGGCATTCGATAACTAATCCTTGACGAGTATAAGTCCCCAAGTATTGATAGTAGGGACAGTTGGAAATTTTAGAACCCAAGGATAGCTTCAAACGCTATCTATATATTATATTTATTATCTTATATATTTTCCTTTTTTATTATGTTTTGGTTGTTGTTGTATTTATTATGTGTGTTGCATAATTTTCTATTTATACCCTTTTCACGTTCTCTATTCCGTCCACGGCCTGCAGTTTCTGCATAAGGCTGTTGAGGTCGTCGAGGTTGGAGACGTAAACCATTATCAGTCCACGTCCCACGCCTTCGCTGCCTTCGATGGTTATGCCTCGTATGTTGAGGTCCATCTCCTCGGAGATGACGCGGGTGAGGTCCTGCAGCAGTCCGCGGCGGTCCATGGCTGTAATCTCTATGGCGGCGAGGAACGACACTGCTTCGCCTTTGCGCCATTTGGCCTTGACGATGCGGTTTTTGTGGGTGGCCATCTCCTCGATGGCGGCTCGGCAGTTGGTGCGGTGCACCACAATACGGTCGTCCTCCACAAAGCCTATCACGTCGTCGCCGGGTACGGGGTTGCAACACAGGGCCGGCTCGGGTTTCACGTTGCCGTATTTGGCGTCGAGCAGTATGTTGCCAAAATCGTACTGGTATTGCTCTTTGAGCGATTCGTTGGCCGATATTTCGGCTGTTGAAGGCGCTTTGTCGTTGCCGCCGAAAATCGATTTGAATGGCGAGAGCAGCATCAGCCACGGCGATTTGGAGTCCTGGAAACTGCGCTCTACGTCCTCCTTGGTGATTTCGCCCTTCGCCACTTTGTAGTAAAGGTCGAGGTCGTCGTCAATATTGCAGTATTTCTTTATCCTGTCGATATTTCCTGCTTTGGAGTTTTTCATCATCGACGACAGTATGGCGTGGAGTTTCCTCTCGCCTTCGTCGCGGTAGAGTTTCTTTTGTTCGCGCAGATATTTCTTTATCTGTATCTTGGCATGGGTAGTTTTTACAAACGAGAGCCATTCTTCGGTGGGTTGCACCTTTTTCGACGAAAGTATCTGTATCTGTGCGCCGCTACGCAAAACGTAGTTGTTGGGCACCACCTTGGAGTTTACTTTGGCACCCATACTACTGAGTCCCAACTCGGTATGCACGGCAAAAGCAAAGTCGAGCACTGTGGAGCCGGCGGGTAGGGTTATCATCATGCCCTTGGGGGTGAAAAGGTAAATCTCTTTGGTGTAGAGGCTTTGCTTGAAATCCTCCACAAAGTCGAGGGCGTTTTGGTCGGGATTGTCGAGGTTTTCGCGTATTTGGTGGAGCCAGTTTTCTACAATGTCGTTGTGCAGTTTCTCTTCGGGATGGTTCTCTTTGTAGAGGAAATGTGCGGCCACACCTCGTTCGGCCACCTCGTCCATACGTTTGCTGCGTATCTGTATCTCTAGCCACTTGCCGCCGTGTCCCATCACCGTGGTGTGCAGCGACTCGTAGCCGTTGGCCTTGGGGGTGGTAATCCAGTCGCGGGTGCGTTCGGGATTTTGGCGGAACATCGAGGTGATGATGGAATACACGCGCCAGCACTCCTCTTTCTCTATAGCGGTAGGCACGTCGAGTATTATGCGTATGGCAAAGACGTCGTAAACCTCGCTGAAGGGGACGCCTTTGCGCACCATTTTGTTCCATATCGAGAAGATGGATTTCACGCGTCCGCTCATGGTGTATTTGAAACCGCGGGCGTCGAGCACGTCGCGCAACGGACGGCTCACCTCGTCGATATAGCGGTCGCGGTCCACTTCGGAGTCTTCGATAAGTCCTTTTATACGATAGTATTCCTTGGGGTTGGTGTATTTCATGCACAGGTCCTCGAGCTCGCTTTTGATGGAGTAGAGTCCCAGGCGGTGTGCCAGAGGAATGTAGAGAAACTGCGTTTCCGACGAAATGGCCAGCTGTTTGGTGCTTTCCATGCTGTCGAGGGTTCGCATGTTGTGCAGACGGTCGCAGAGTTTCAGGAAAATAACATACACGTCGTCGCACATGGCCAGCAGTATTTTCTTGAAGTTTTCGGCCTGTATGGACTGTATCTGCATGTCGAAGACGGATATTTTCGTCAGTCCGTCGATGATTTTCGCCACGCGGTCGCCGAAAACGGAGCGCAGTTCGTCGAGGGTTATCTCGGTGTCCTCCACCACGTCGTGCAGCAGTGCGCACACCACCCCCACGGGGCCTATGCCTATGTCCTTGACGGCGATGGTAGCCACCTCCAGCGGGTGGAAAATGTACGGCTCGCCCGATTTGCGTCGCACGTTGGAATGTGCCTTGCGGGCGATGGAGAAAGCACGGAAAATGGTGTCCTCTTCTTCGGACGACAGTTTGTGGACATCGTTGCTTAGGGCAATGAGCTGCCGGTATTTCTCTTCAATCTCCTTGGCTTCGCGTATTTCGTCTATTTCGTACATGGCGGCGTGTGTTTTGGATGTGTGACGGGTTAGTCGGGGTCGTCCTCGGTCATCAGTTCCTCGGGACTCCAGCGCACAGGATAAACATTGTCCTTAATGATTTTGGCTGCAGGGTGGTCCGCTTTTATTTTTTGCAGGAACACGTATGCGTCGAGCTGGCTTACAAAGTCGCCGACCTTTACTTTGAAATTCGGTTCTTCAAAGACCACATAAGCGGCCAAATCCGAATATTTTTCCACAAACTGCTGCTTTTTGG
Organism: Bacteroidales bacterium UBA1219; assembly: GCA_002309295.1. Taxonomy (GTDB): domain Bacteria; phylum Bacteroidota; class Bacteroidia; order Bacteroidales; family P3; genus UBA1219. Next base: position 52,732 of record DBXF01000065.1, read on the forward strand.
CAAAAGCCTGCGACTTGGAGTTGACGCCCGAAAAATTGGCTATCTGTATGCGGTAGCCCGGCACGGTCTTTATCTTTTCGTTGAAAGCTATGTGTTTTTCGACCAGGGTGGTAACCTTGGTGTCGCCGGTAATCTGCACCGAGCCGCGCGACTGTGCTTGGGCGCATACGCACACCGAAACTAAGGCAAGTAAAACTAACAATCTTCTCATATTACGATAAATAGCGGATTTCTTATTATTAAAATCTTGACAAATCAAACTGCAAAGATACGAAATCTTTTTCAATGTTACGCCACGAAACCGCAAAAAAATGTTCGAGGTGCGGTGATAAAAAAAACGACACGGGAGATACCCCATGTCGTTTTTTCGTTTTTGTTCGCCGCCGCGGTCTTACCTTGCTGCTCCGTGCAAATCGGTGGAGTGGATGGTAAGCACAGGGGTTTGCGAGTGGTGTATCATCTGCTGTGCGTACGAGCCGAGCAGTATGTTCGACATCGTTGTCTCCTGTTCGGCCATAATCATGATAAGGTCGGCGGATATTTGTTCGGCAAATTCGAGGGTGGTCTGGGTTACGTTCTCTGTCTCCTTCTTCGACACGGAACATTTGATGCCAGAGGCCACGAGGACTTTCTCGGTCTGTTCCACGTATTTGTCCACAATGTTGCGCACGTCGGCCACGCCGGAGCTGTAGAGGCCTAGCACAAACACCTCGGAGTTGAAAGCACGTGCGAACTTGATGGCGTGGGTTACCTTCTGACGTGTCTCCATCGAGCTGTCGAGAGGCAGCACAATTTTCTCCAACGCCTTGTTGAAGTTGAAGTTTTCACGTATGGTGAGCACCGGCAGAGTGGCTTCGGTAATGGTGCGGTAAGCGTTCTTGCCTATCCAGTTGCGTTCGTAGCCCGAAGTGCCGTGCGAGCCCACCACGATAAGCCATGCACCTTCTTCCTCGGCCACGGCGTTAAGTTCGCGGTACACGCGGCCATGACGTATGATGCATTCCAGCTTGCCTGTGTGCAGCTTGCTTTCGTGACGTTTTATCACTTCGTCGATTTTATTGTTTATCTCCTGATCCGACATCAGCGCCGAATCGTATTTTGTAGATAAAACATATACCATTTTAAGTTGATTTCCCCACTTGTTGGCAAGGTCGATGGCAAGGTCGAGAGCGCAGTCCGAACCTTTCGAAAAATCAATTCCTACAATAATTTTTTCCATATTTAGTTCTCCTTTTTTTCATTTTAATACATACTTTTATACATAATTTCAGGCTACAAAGTTACAATATTTTTTGTAAAAAGCAAAAAAAAATGTATTTTTGCAATTCAAAATTTATTAAAAAAATGAAAAGAATAATACTTGCAGCCTTTTTGGCAATGCTGATTTTCGCAGGCAAGGCGTCTGCAGTGGAGGCTTATCCTTACAAGATAAAATATCCACAACCCGACGGTAAAACCGTCGTTACCCTCACCATGAAGGGCGATGAAAAAGTGAACTGGGCCGAGACCGAGGACGGCTACACCCTTGTGTACAACCCTCAAGGCTATTTCGTTTATGCCACCCTCGACTCGACAGGCGACATGGTGCCGTCGCGATACATGGCCACCGAAATTCTGGCACGCAGCGCCGAAGTGTCCGACTTTTTGTCACGCACTCCCAAGCGTCTGCGCTACAGCCGTTCGCAAATACGATATATGCTCTCGCTGTGGGAGATACGCGACGCCAAAGAGAAATCGTTGGAGAAAAGTAGCAATACCACAGGCACAGTGCGTATTCTGGTTATAATGATGCAGTACCCCAACTGGAGTTTTGTGAAAACCCGCCAGCAGATAGATAATATGTTCAACCAGGTGAACTACTCCGCCGAAAATGCAAAGGGCAGTGTGCACGACTACTACCGCGAAGTTTCCTACGGCAAGCTCAACCTTGTTGCCGACGTGGTAGGTCCCTACACCTGCGACCACAACTCGCGCTACTACGGCAAACACGGCGAAGGTCCCAGCCACGGCAGCGGTAGTGTGTGGGCCACCGAAGCTATGCGCAAGGCCGTTGCCGACAGCGTCGATTTCTCGCGTTACGACAGCGACAACGACGGTGCGGTGGACTGTATTCACATCATTTTTGCCGGCTATGGACAGGAAGCTGGCGGCGGCGACAGCGTGATATGGTCGCACAAATGGCAAGCCACCGAGCGTGTGGTGAGCAACGGCAAATATGCCCGCGTCTATTCCTGCTCCCCCGAACTGGCAGGTAATTCGGGCACCAAACTATCGCGAATAGGCGCGCCCTGCCACGAGATAGGACACGTGCTCGGAGCTCCCGATTTCTACGACACCGACTACGAAGACAACGGACAGTTTACTGCCATGGGAAACTGGGATATCATGTCGGGAGGCAGCTGGAACGGCACACACGGCGAAGGCGGCAACATGCCGGCACACCACAACGCCTACACCAAAGCATACATATATCGTTGGATTAATGTTACTACACTCTCGGGGTACGACACCCTCACTCTCCAGCCCTATAGCACCGACTCCAACCACGTTTACCGCATCAACACCGCTACCAACGACGAATTTTATCTCATCGACAACCGTCAGAAAATAGGTTTCGACTCCATGGTTCCCGGACACGGTCTGATGTTCTACCATGTGGCCAGCGGCCTCAATCCCAGCTCGAGCTACATCAACTACACCCATCCCCTGAAACTGTATCCCGTTTGTGCCACTGCCTCGACACCGATTCCTGTCGATTCCGCCTCTTACGGCAATATCAACAGCGGCGAGTGTCCCTTCCCTGGCACCGGCAACCGTACATCGTTCACCGATTTCACCACTCCCGCAGCAATATCGTGGACCGGACAAAACAGCTCCATGCCAATCCGACAGATTACAGAAAATAACAGCAACCACACCGTTTCGTTTATTTATGGCTACGCTACCAATCCCAATTGCCTCGGACCTACCAACGTCAAAGTCGATGTCATAACCGACGACTTTGTACAACTAAGCTGGACCAACAACAGTAGCGCAACAGTGTGGGAGATTGGCTATATCAAACCGGGACTCGACCCGACAATACCCGGCAATCTGCGTCTGATACGCAACATCACAAACACCACATACCGCATCCAAGGACTCGCCATAAATGATACTATTTACAATTTTTATGTGCGTGCTATTTGTGGCGCCGGCGACACCAGTGCTTGGAGCTTGGCATGTGCCACATCACAAATTAAAATGCCCGCTTCCGGCAGAGACACCGTGGCCACTTGTGGCACTCATATCTACGACAACGGAGGTGCCAATAGCGGTTATCTGGAAAACTGCACCTCGATACTGGTGGTGAAAGCCGCACATCCTAAAGCCAAAGTGAACATCAGCGGCGTCATCAACCGCGAGGATTACGACGAATTCCTAATATACGACGGCGAGGACACCACCTCCGGCAGACTTCTGCACCGCTACTACAACGCCAACCCAACGGGAGGTACGGTGAACGACACCGTGAACGACACCTCTACGGGCGGTGCTCTTACCATTTTTATGATTTCCGACCCGTATTCTGTCGGCACAGGCTTCGATTTCCTCGTTACCTGCATCGATACCGCCGACTGCAGCGAACAGCCAGTACCTTACAGCGAGGACTTTGCCAACTATACATCGTCTGGTGTTACTGCAGTGGGAGGAGAAACCCCGCGTTGCTGGACTGTATATTCTTCCACAACTTCCACAGGCAACACTGGCACATATTTACAGCCACATGTTTGTGCAACTTCAAACTACTCTCCCTACGCTTCGCAAACCAACAAATACCTCGTTTTGACAGCTCGACGTTCCACCAACACCCAACGCGCCTACGCAATTTTGCCAGGTTTCGATGATACCATTACCAAATGTAAGATCTCATTCAAAGTTAGAATGAGTTCATCAGACGCGACAGAAATACTACAATTGGGATACGTGGCCAACTACACCGGCTCCAAAGCCACCGACACCGTGTTTACTCCACTTACAACCATTACCAACGTAACAACAGCCAACACAGCAAGCAATCAGAAAGTCGTTTCGCTTAACAACTACAACATCCCCGACACTGCACGTCTGGCTTTTCGATGGATGACGACAAGAAGTGCCAGTACCACTTCAAACACAAACTACTGCTGCGGTATCGATGATATCAATGTTACATCGTGCGAAGGCAGCTCGCAACAGGACGTGTACACCTGCAATTCCACCTACACATGGGCTCTTAACGGACAGACCTACAGCACCGACACTGTTGTAGAATACCGCATCCCGGGTGGCTCGACCACAGGTTGCGACAGCTTGGTTTACCTCAACCTCACCTTCCGCCACCCCACTACGGCTATCGACAGCATCAGGGCCTGCCGTAGCTACACATGGATAAACGACACAACCTACACCACAAGCAACTACACCGCCGTGCACCATCTCACCAACATTTTGGGCTGCGACAGCACCGTTTACCTGCACCTGACAATACAAAACGACACCCATATTATCGACTCTGTTGTATGTTGCACTGGCTCCTACACTTGGATAGACAGCATTACCTACACCTCCAACACCACCACCCCAACCTACAACTACACAACATCTACTGGCTGCGACAGCACCATACATCTGCATCTTACCTTTGCCACCACCACCTACGGCGTCGACACGGTGATAGCATGCGACTCCATCACATGGATAAACGGCACTACCTACCGCATGTCCACCTCGGTACCGCGTTGCACTATCGTCAATGCGATGGGTTGCGACAGCATTGTACAACTGCGTCTTACTATCAAACGCAAACCCACCAACCTGCAGGTTTCCGCCGACCGCACCACCATCGACGCGGGCGACAGCGTAACGCTTACAGCTTCGGGTGCAGTACGTTATCTCTGGTCGACAGGAAGCACGGATAATCCTCTTATCGAATTTCCGAGAACAACAACGGAATACTCCGTAATCGGTATCAACGCCGATTCGCCCAATTGTATGGACACCGCCTCGATATTGATAACGGTGAACGCAGGCATCAACAACGCCGACGCCTTCAGGCTGAACGTTTACCCCAATCCCGCTCAGCGTTTCATCACCGTGGAAGGCGACAACCTAAGCCAGATAATCATCTATAACGCTGTGGGACAATGCGTGCTGCGCACCAACACCACCGACGGCAAAAACAACATCTCTGTCAACGACCTCGAAGAGGGCATCTACACACTGCAAGTGCTCAACACTTCGGGCGAAAAGACCGTTAGAACATTTGTGATACACCGTCATTAAAACATTGATTGACACAAACAGCGGGACTGGACTTGTCAGTCCCGCTGTTTTTATTAAAAACATCTGAAACAATATGAACAATAAAGCAACTGAGACATCCGACACACCCAAAATGGGTATAGGCGGACTGATACGCAAGCTGTTGCCTTTTGTTCTGCCCTACCGCTGGCTGTTGGTGGCCACACTCACCCTCACTTTCATAAGCTCACTTATGGCGCAGGTCAACGCCATCGTGCTCGACCGCACGGTGGACAAAATCAACGAGTTGCTCCACCTCGACGGAGGCTTTTCGTGGTCCACCGCAGCACGCGTTCTGCTTATCGTCAGCCTCATACTGTTGGGCAAAGAACTTCTTTCGGCACTGTTCACTTTCGGGCAACGCCTTTTCGGCGAAAAAATCCGTATCAACGTCAGCCGCGACCTGTCGTTGCGCATCGTCGACCGTATTTTGTCGTTCCGAATGGCTTTCTTTTCCGCCGACGGCAACGAAACCGGCAAGCTGCAGTCGAAGATAGACCGTGGCACTATGAGCCTCAGCAACACGGTAAAGAATTTCTTCATCGACATTATCCCTCTGTTCACCAGCGCCATACTGGCCTTGTGTCTTATGTTTGCCGCCAATGTGTACGTGGGACTCGTGGCTTTGTGCATAGTGCCACTGTATTTCGTCATCACCGCTTGGCAGGCGCGCAAGCTTAAAGGATGGCGGCACAAGGTGTTCGGCACCCATCAAGCTTTGAATAACGGCATCATGAACATCATCGAGAGCATCGCCGTTATCAAATCGTTCAACCGCGAGGAGCTCGAGGCGCAGCGTCAGGCCGACCTGCAGATGCAGTCCACCGAACAGCAGATGGAGACCCGCAAGACCTCGTTCCTGTTCGAAGGCGGCAAGACTTTCGTCGAACAAATTGGCACTGTGCTTATCATCATCCTCACCGCCTATCTGGTGCTCACAGACTATCCGGGCATGACGATAGGTAAGATAATGTACCACGTGCTGCTTTTCAGCAACGTAAGCGCGCCCATACGTCAGCTACACCGCATCTACGACGACCTCAACGACGCCCTTATCTACGCTGAGAGTTTCTTCGGAATCCTCGATGCCGACAACGAGGTGGAACAGAGCGGACAGCACCGTCCCGACAAGGTGGAAGGTCTTTTCGAACTGAAAAACGTCGAATTCACCTACGGCAACGGCACCCACGCCATACGCGACATGTCGATGACCATACCTCCCAACCAGACCACCGCCCTTGTGGGACTGAGCGGCGCCGGCAAAAGCACCGTGGTGAACCTGCTCGACAAATTCTACACCCCCGACAGCGGCACCATCACCCTCGACGGCGTACCGCTGCAACAATGGGACACGCAGGTGCTGCGCAACAACATCGGACTTGTGCTGCAGAAAAACCATATCTTCAGCGGCACCATCGAAGAGAACATACGCTACGGCAAGCCCCAAGCCTCGTTCGACGAGGTGGTACGTGCCGCACAGCAGGCATATATCTACGACCAGATTATGGAACTGCCCGACAAGTTCCAATCCAACGCACTACAGCTTAGCGGCGGTCAACAGCAACGCATAGCCATAGCACGTATGTTCCTCAAAAATCCGCCCATCATCTTCCTCGACGAACCCACCGCCAGCCTCGACGCCATCGCCACCGAGCAGATAAAAGCCTCCATCGACGCCATCAAGAAAAACCGCACCGTCATCGTCATCTCGCACAACATCGGCCAGATTATCGACTCCGACTACCTGTACGTGCTGCAGACCGGACACGTGGAACAGAGCGGCATCCCCGACGACGTGTACCGCAGCGGCGGACTCTACAAAGAAATTCTCGACGCCAGCGCACGCAGCATGAACGCCGACAAAATAGCTCACACGATGGAAAATTAGCACTTTTTCTTGTAATAAACTATTGATTTTCAACAAAATTACAACTATTGCGTCAATTTCTTTTGCAAAAAAACAAAAAAATAAGTACCTTTGTAAAGTGAAACAGTCTTATAGAAGGCTGTAAACCATTGTTTGATAGTTAAATACAGAATATCCAAATGAAATACAACCGAATACTTCTCAAACTCAGCGGCGAATCGCTGATGGGCAAACAGAGCTACGGCATAGCCCCCGAGATGCTCGAACAATATTCCCGCGACATCAAGACCGTGGTGGAAAAAGGCGTGGAAGTGGCCATCGTCATAGGCGGAGGCAACATATTCCGCGGCCTCAGCGGCACCGCCAAAGGCATGGACCGCGTGCAGGGCGACTATATGGGAATGCTCGCCACCCTTATCAACAGCATGGCCCTGCAGGCCGAGCTGGAGAAACAGGGACTCAAGACCGAACTCCTTTCGGGACTGGCCATCGAGCCTATCTGCAAAGAGATGAGCCGTCGCCGCGCCATCGAGGCCATGGGCGAGGGACGTGTGGTAATCATCGGCGGCGGAAGCGGCAACCCTTTCTTCACCACCGACACCGCCTCGGCTCTGCGCGCTGTGGAGATAAAAGCCGACGCCATACTCAAAGGCACCCGCGTGGACGGCATCTANNACACCGCCGACCCCGAAAAAGACCCCTCGGCAACCAAGTTCACCACCCTCTCCTTTGCCGAAGCAATGGCAAAAAAACTCAAAGTGATGGACCTCACCGCTTTCGCACTCTGCGAGGAAAACAACCTGCCCATCTACGTTTTCGACATGAACACCCCAGGCAACCTGCTCAAAGTAGTCGAAGGCCAACCCATCGGCACCGAAGTGAAATAACAACGCAAATAACTTATTATCAAATAAATAAAACACAATAACGATATGATTACCAAATTAGACGACGTTTTGGCTCTGGCCAAATCGAAAGGCAAAAAACGTTTGGTTGCCGCCTACGCTAACGACGCGCACACCATCGAAGCTGTTTACAACGCAATAAAAGCCGGCATAGTGGATGCCACCCTCGTGGGCGACGAAGCCACTATCAAAAACGTATGTGCCGAACACGGTTTCGACGCATCGGTGTTCAAAATAGTGCAGGAAGCCGACGAAACCAAAGCCGGCGTGGTGGCCGTGGGCCTCATCAACAAAGGCGAAGGCGATTTCCTGATGAAAGGCCTCCTCAGCACCGACAAATACATGCGTGCCATCCTTAACAAAGAAACCGGCCTTATGCCCGGCAAAAAGAACGACATGCTCACACACATAGCTGTGTTCGAAGTTCCTTCGTACCACAAGCTGCTCATCGCCAGCGACGTGGCCATCGTTCCCGCTCCCGATATGAAACAGAAACAGGCCATCCTCGGATACCTCGTAAGCACAGCCAAATCGCTGGAGATTGCGAAACCCAAAGTGGCCGTTCTCGCCGCCACCGAACAGGTGTCCACCGGCATGCCAGCCTGCGTTGAGGCTGCCATCATCTCCAAGATGGGCGACCGCGGTCAGATAAAAGGTGCCTTGGTTGACGGTCCTCTGGCCCTCGACGTGGCTATCGACAAAGAGAGCGCCCAGATCAAGAAACTCACCGGCGAAGTGGCCGGCGACGCCGACTGTCTGCTCTTCCCCAACATCGAATCGGGCAACGTTTTCTACAAAACTTGCACCAAATTTGCCGGCGCCGAACTCGGATGCATGGTGGTTGGCGCCAAAGTGCCCTGCGTGCTCACCTCGCGCGGCGACACAGCCAAGACCAAGCTCTACTCCATAGCTCTGGCTTCGCTGCAGTGCAAATAAAACAATATGAATTGAACGGAAAGCGGTGGCTATCATGCCGATGGCCATCGCTTTTTTTGAACAACAAAAAATGAATATTATTATGAAATACAACAAGTTATTTATCATTCTGCTTGCCTTTTTCACCCTAAACACCACCTCTTTTGCAGGCGAAGTGCTTATAAAAACTGTGAAAATCCACAAGGAGAACGGCAAACGGCACTTTTTCGGACTTACACGTCCCCAATACAACATCGTCAATATCAGCGAGATGCTGATTCCCGCCAAGGATGGTGAAAGGGATTTCACGTTCCGCAACGTGGAGATGGAATTCAAAAACCCCGGAAGCGAGAAATGCGATGTTGAATGTGCCGAAGATTATGTCTATGGCTATAACAGCCTGAAAGTAAGCGAGAAGAACTTCGACTTGGTAATAAACAGCCTGCTGAAAAAGATAGACCGTCTGCTGAAAAAAGGCCAGTCGTCGGGCTCCTATACCGAGGAAATGACGGTGGAGGCGGGCGGCATAGAAATGAAATTCCGCTTTTTAGCCGAATGGAAGAACGGCAACGAAAATGGCGACGCCGACATCTTTATCAGAGTGTGGGACATCTCGAATTTCGGCAACAAAGACTCCAAGTAAAAATTTTAAAAACAGTTACGCTATGAACTACCTCAACGAACTCAACGTTGCCATTACAGTGTGCGACACCGAAGGCAACATATTGGAAATGAACGACAAATCAGCAAAGACTTTCGAAAAATCAGGCGGCAAGGACCTTATCGGGGGCAACCTGCTCAACTGCCACCCCGAGCCTGCCCGCTCCAAACTTATCGACATGCTGAACAACCCCCGTACCAACGCCTACACCATCGAGAAAAACGGCGTAAAGAAACTTATCTACCAGACCCCGTGGTACGACAACGGCGTTTTCGGCGGACTGGTGGAGCTTTCGATGGAAATACCCTTTGAAATGCCCCATTATGTGCGAAAACCGCAAAACTAATTACCGCTTAATGCGATTTTTTACCGTTTAATGCCAAAATGACCGCCGACGAAAACATAATGCGCCGCTGTTTCCAGCTAGCCCGCAACGGGCGGGGACACGTAAGTCCCAACCCTATGGTGGGCTGCGTGGTGGTGAATGCCGCCGGCGACATCGTGTCGGAGGGGTATCACCAATACATCGGCGGTTTCCACGCCGAACGCAACGCCCTGCTGCGACCGCACGACTTCCGTAGCTGTACCTTGTACGTCAATCTGGAGCCTTGCTCGCATTACGGCAAAACGCCCCCCTGCGCCGACCTCGTAGTGGAAAAAGGCATTAAAAAAGTGGTCGTCTCCACCCTCGACCCCAACCCTCTCGTTGCCGGAAACGGCATCCGCAAACTGAAAGAGGCTGGTATCGAAGTGGTAACTGGGGTACTTGAAACCGAGGGACGCTTCCTCAACCGACGCTTTTTCACCTTTATGGAGAAACAACGCCCTTACGTGATTTTGAAATGGGCAGAAACCGCCAACGGTTTTATGGACATCGACCGCAGTACCAACCCCAACGGCAAATACTGGATTACCAACGACATACTGAAAATCCTCTCCCACAAATGGCGCACCACGGAGGATGCCATTATGGTCGGCACCAACACCGTTGCCAACGATAATCCCAGCCTCACCGCCCGCCTCTGGAGCGGACGCAGCCCGCTACGTATCACCATCGACCGCACCGGGCGTCTGCCAGAGGACTCGCACCTATTCCACGGCTCCACGCCGACGGTGGTTTTCACCGAAAACAGTAGCCTGCAAAGTCGTGAAAATCTGACTTTTGTCAAAGTGGATTTCCAAAACCTTCTGCCGAGTGTGCTCGACTATCTTTATCAAAACAAGATACAATCCGTCATTGTTGAAGGTGGCAAACAACTGATAAACAGTTTTTTGGAACAAAACCTCTGGGACGAGGCCCGGCAGTTGAAAGGTAGCATCGAGTTCGGCAACGGACTGCCCGCACCGCAGATTGCCTCCAACCCCAGTCGCACCGAAGTCTTTGGCGACAACACAATAACTTATTACTACAACCAATGTTCGAGGACACTTACAAAACTATAAGAGAGGCGTCGCAGGGCGTGTACAAGGAAAAAGGCAGCAAGTTTCTGACCTTTGCCTATCCTGTTACAACGGAGAGAGAGGTGAAATCGCTGCTCGACAGCCTTCGCAAGCAATACTACGACGCCCGTCACCACTGCTACGCCTACATCCTTGGTCCCGACAAAGCTGCCTACCGCATCAACGACGACGGCGAGCCTTCTAGCACCGCCGGGAAGCCTATCTACGGACAGCTACTTTCGCACAACCTCACCAACATACTCGTTGTGGTGGTGCGCTATTTCGGCGGGATAAAACTCGGCGTGCCGGGACTTATCAACGCCTACCGCACCGCAGCCAAGGACGCCATCGACAACGCCATTATCATCGAGAAAAAAATCACCGAAGTGTATAACCTGCAGTTCACCTATGAGCAGATGAACAGCGTTATGAAAATACTAAAGGACAACAACCTGCCTCAGTGCAACCAGAATTTCGAACTCGAATGTTCGTTGGATTTCTCGGTGCGTCAGGCGGATAGCACACGTGTGTGCGACGAATTTCTAAAACTAAAAGGCGTGAAACTTACTTTGTTGCGTGTGGAATAACATCAACTGTTTTCCATCTCCTCCAGCTGTTCCGACAGAATCTCCCATTCGTACATCCTTTCCTCCAACGATTTTTGTAGTTTTTGGTACTTGGTGTAATAATCGGGGTCCGTGGCCATTATCTCCGGCGATTGTACCAGCTGTTCGTCCATCTCCTTTATCTTAGTTTCGAGAGAGTTTATCTCTTCCTCCACCTTGCTCACCTCCGAACGTTTTTTGCGCAGGGCACGTTCCCTCTCCTTGGCCTGCTCGTAGCTCAGTTTGTTGGCCGAGACCTCTTTGGGGGCGTTTTTTTCGGCCTTTTGCGCCGCCTCAAGGACTTTAAGACTTTCTATCTTGCGGTGCTCCAAAAATTCGAAGATGTCGCCCTTGAACTCGTGGATATGCTTGTCGCGAAATTCGTAGATGGTGTCGGTGAGACCTTCGAGGAAATCGCGGTCGTGGGATACCACTATCAGCGTTCCTGTGTATTGCAGCAGGGCGTTTTTCAGCACATCTTTCGAAGCCATATCGAGGTGGTTGGTAGGCTCGTCGAGCACCAGCAGGTTGGTGGGTGTGAGCAGCAGTTTGGCCAATGCCAGACGGGCTTTCTCGCCACCGGAAAGCACCTTCACCTTCTTGTCGATGTCGTCGTCGCCGAAGAGGAACCCACCGAGGATTTTACGCATCTTGGGACGTATGTCGCCCACCGCCACACGGTCGATGGTCTCGAACACGGTGGCCTCGCCGTCGAGCAGTGCGGCCTGATTCTGTGCGAAATAGCCGATGGTTACCTGATGTCCGGGCTTGTAAACGCCGCTGTAGTCGGTAATTTCGCCCACGATTATCTTCGCCAAAGTGGATTTGCCCTCGCCGTTGCGGCCCACAAAAGCCGTCTTGCTGCCTTTTATAATGGTAAGGTCGATGTTGTTCAGCACCTTGTTGGTGTCGTAGGCCTTGCTAAGATTCTGTATTTCAACCACTATCTTGCCCGAATGCGGTGCTGGCGGGAACTGGAAACGTATGCTTTCTGTGCTCACCTCGTCGATACTCACTTTGTCCATCCGCTCCAGCTGTTTTATGCGGCTCTGCACCTGCTTGGCTTTAGTGGCCTTGTAGCGGAAACGGTCGATAAAGCTCTGAATCTGCATTATCTCGCGCTGCTGGTTGGTGAGGGCGGCCATCTGCGAGGCACGGCGTTCCTGCATCAGCTCCACATAGCCGGAATAGGATGCCTTGTAGTCGTAGATACGTCCGGCGGTAATCTCGATGGTGCGTGTGGTGATATTGTCCAGAAAAGCCCTGTCGTGCGAAACCAGAAGCACGGCGCCTTTGTAGCCCGCCAGATAGCTTTCGAGCCATTGTATGGACTCTATGTCGAGGTGGTTGGTGGGTTCGTCGAGAAGCAGGAAATCGGGGTGGCGCAGCAGTATCTTGGCCAGCTCCACGCGCATCTGCCAGCCGCTGCTGAACTCCGTTATCGGACGGTCGAAATCGCTGTGGCGGAAACCCAGTCCGAGCAGCACCTTTTCGGCCATCTCCTGACGGTTGTTGCCGCCCAGCATGGCAATACGTTCCATGCAGTCGTTGTGGCGGTTGAGGAGTTTCTCGTAGTCGGCGCTCTCGTAGTCGGTACGGTCGGCAATCTGTTGGGTGAGGTTTTGCAGGTCTGTTTCGAGTTCGTCGATATGAGCGAAGGCGGTGAGGGCTTCGTTGAGCACACTCATAGAGCCGTTGGGAATCATTTCCTGCGGCAGATAGCCCACGCTCTGGTCTTTGGCAATGACGATGGTGCCTGTCTCGGGAGTTTGCTGTCCGGCGATGATTTTCATCAAAGTGGACTTGCCGGCGCCGTTCTTTCCCACGAGGCCAATACGGTCGCGGTCGGCGATGTTGAAGGTGACATTGTCGAAGAGGTTGGTACCAGTGAACTGCACCGATAAGTTGTTTACAGCAATCATTCCGAGTGTTTTTTATAAAAAAGCGAAAGAGCCTTTTAGGGGCTCTTTCGGGTATCTTGTATCAAGATTAATACTATTCGAGTTGGAAATTAACGGGCAGTGTGTACTGCACACGTACTTTTTTGGTACGTTGTATGCCGGGATTCCATTTAGGCATGGCACGTACAACACGCAGGGCTTCGTCGCCGCAGCCGCCGCCGATGTCACGCAACACTTTCGGGTTAGCAATGGAGCCGTCCTTTTCAACAACGAACTGCACATATACTTTACCCTGAATGTTTTGTTGAGTAGCCATGTCGGGATATTTGAGGTTGTCGCGGAGATATTTGTAGAGTTTCTCTTCGCCGCCAGGAAATTCTGGCATTTTCTCTACAGAAACGAAAATTTCTTCGTCCTTAACGTCCTCTTCAACGGTTTCCACGACAGGAGCCACATACTCTTGCTGTGCCTGATTTGCATCGTCTTCGGCGTTGATATCTACGTCATCAACTTCAACATTATCGGCCACAACATTCAACTCGGTAGGTGTTACCACTTCGGGTTCGGGAGGAGGGGGTGGTGGTTCGTCGGGTCTGGTTATATCGACATCGAATTCCTCGGGACCATCGATATGATTTTGGATGATCTCAATCTCCTTCTGGTCGTAGCTCTTCAGATTGAAAGCCAACAACACTAATGCCAAAGTTGCAACCAAACCGATTTCTAAGAACAGACCTTTCTTTTTTTCAAGGTCAGCCTTGGGTGATTTTTTTGCTTCCATCTCTTTGGTATTTAAGAGTTTATACTATATTTTACTTCAAAAAACGTCTTGCGTTTTGTTCTGCTAAAATACTACTTTTTTTACAAATTATTGTGATTTATTCAAAATTTCTTTGTTAAAAAATGTTATAATGATGTGTATCAGTGTTTTACAAGCACGATTTTATCGTTGTAATTTCTTTTGACTGTTGAGCGACTTTGAAACGGTCGTCCATGCGCATTCCCACAATCCAAATTATTTGTCCGTCATTGTTGCAGAGCAGCCATTTTTCGTTTTTCTCGAAAAGCGAAAGGTGGTTGTCCTTGAAAAAATCGCTCACTTTGCGGGTGGTTTTCATGCCGAAAGGCTGGAAACGGTCACCCTGCCGCCACCGCCGCAATATCAGGGGGTATTTCAGCTTTTGGCTGTCGACAACAATGGTGTTTTGGTCGGTGCGAAAATCCTGCGTTTCATCGGTCACGTTATGCTCGAAAGAGAGGTGGATTGGAGCTGTTATCGTTGTTACACCTTCTTCAATGATGTACTCAGTGTCGTCGGCGCGGATTTCCTTTTCCTTTATTATAATGGTGTCGCGGTTTGTAAGTATGGTGTGGGTTTGTGAGTGGAACTGCCGGCCAGTACTGTCTATGGCCGAGAGCAGGTCGTTAACTGCCGTGGCATTAAAACCGAACTGACGCAGCATTTCGAACAAATATGTGTTGCAGGGATTTAGTTGCCGTATATCGTCCTTAGAAACAGATATTTTGTCGTCTTCGACCTTGAAAATCCGCTCTTGTTTTATTGCTATTGCCTCGTGGAAAATTTGTTCTGCATCAGCGAGGTTGGCCATGTTGCGCATCATGGTCGGCTCTATCTGCGGCGACATCTCTTTGAGCAACGGCAGCAACTGGTGCCGTATTTTGTTACGCAGAAACACCGTTTCGTTGTTGGTGTAGTCCTCGTGGAACGGCAGGCTGTTTTGCGATGCATAGTCGCTTATCTCCTGACGTGAGAACGGCAGCAGTGGACGTATTATTTTACCGTTTACAGGACGAATTCCGTGCAGTCCGGTAAGACCCGTGCCGCGTATCAGGTTGATAAAGAATGTCTCTATGGCGTCGTTGTTGTGGTGTGCGGTGGCAATGTAGCAATAGCCGTGTTGTTCGGCAATTTTGTCGAAAAAGTCATAACGCAGTTTGCGTGCCGCCTCTTCGATGGAGAGCTTATGCTCTTTGGCAAAAGCCTTGGTGTCGAAACTTATGCTATGGACGGGCACATGGTATTTTTCGGCCAAGGAGCGCACAAAGGCCTCGTCGCTGTCGGAGGCGCTGCCGCGCAGATGGAAATTGCAGTGGGCTATACCGAAAGTATATCCTGCTTTGGCGAAGAGGTCGGTCATCACCACGGAGTCCACGCCACCACTCACGGCGAGCAGGATTCTGTCGGCAGGACAGAACAGCCCGCTTTCGCGGATATGGTCGGTGAAACTCTGCAACAGTATGTCCATAGGTTTTTAGATGAACAAGGCGGAAAACCTGTCGTCTCCCGCCTTGAATGTTATTTCTGGAGAATCATCTTTCTCATCAGGCGTTGGCCTTCAAATTCGATGCCGTAGAAGTAGGTGCCTGCGCTCAGCATTCCTTTATCGAGTGTGATGGTATGTTCACCGACAGCGCAGAATTGTGTGGTCTGGTAAACCATCTCACCAAGGGTGTTGATTACGAAGAAACGCACATCGCCATTGGCGGGCAGGGTGAAGCTGATTTCGGTGGACTCCCTGAACGGGTTGGGCGAGTTCT
Source organism: Bacteroidales bacterium UBA1219 (assembly GCA_002309295.1). Classification (GTDB taxonomy): domain Bacteria; phylum Bacteroidota; class Bacteroidia; order Bacteroidales; family P3; genus UBA1219. Next base: position 68,907 of record DBXF01000065.1, read on the forward strand.
GGTAGAGTTGGAGACCGTCGGCAGTAACAACGGGCAGACCAACGTAGTTGGAGCGTTCCACAATAGTGGTCTGGTTGTTGGACTGGTTGTTGTCGAAGGCGATGGTAACGGTACCCGAGCCTGTGTAGCTGTGACTGCTGTTCTTAGGCACAGCACCCATTTCGATATTGTAGTTCACACCCGGGTAGAGGTGGCCGTTGCTGGTACCGGAAACGGTAGTTCCGTTGATGGTGGCCCTAACAGTTATCGGTGTCGATGTGATAAGGTTGCCAGCGTTCCTCACCTGAAGGAATGTGCGGCATGTGGAGTTTTCGTTTTCTTCCACAAAGATTTTCACAGCAGCCAAATCGGTGAAGGTAGTTCCGAAAGTGTTTGTAGTATCGTTGCTAAGGTTCATATCGTTGGGTATGCTGAGGAATGCCGTTACTGCCGAATAAGGAGCTGGACGTTGCGGCAGCCGTGCGTTGAACACATGGTATCCGCGTGCCAGGGCGGGAACGGTAACATTACATGTCTCGGTAACGAGGGTGGATGTGTCGTTGTCGTAGAAATAACCCACGGTGAAGTTGTCGGCACGACGGGCGCCGAGGTTGTCTATGGCAAGTTCCACGGTAATGAAGTTGTGGTCGTATTCGTTGAGCACCACTTCGGCGGCCTTCAAGTCCACTTGGTTAATAACGGCTGAGATGTGACGTGTGAGGGTGTCGTTGTAGATATAGTCGTCGTTGGTAAGACCTGTGAACACATCGAGTAATGAGTTGCCCAGAGGAGCACGCACCTTGCGGTTGAAAGTGTAGTTGAAGCTTTCGAGAGGCTCGAGGGCATTGCCTGTAAGTGCCACAAAGTCGATGGTTTCGGTCACCACAGTGGTGTTGAACACGTAAGTGATAGGCATCGATTGAATCGGGTTCCTACCGAAGTTCTTGACACGCACTGAGATAGGCAGGGTGTCGCTTGGCACCACGTATTCCGAAGGTGTGAGTATGCTCACCATACCGGCGTCGTTTTGCAGAGGTATCAGTCCGTAGGTATTGCAGAGGGAGTCGTTGCTGGTGTAGATATCGTCGTCGATGATGGTGTAGGCGCAGATGGTAAATGTGTCGGGCATGGTGCGTTGTACGATGAACGGCGAGCTGGTAAAACGGTACATCATAATCTGATCGGGAGGCAGCACGCCGTTCCATCTGGCTTTTCTGGGCAGTGCCGAGCCTTCGGGATGGTATGCTATCTCGAGAGTCCTAAGAGTGTCGTAGCCGTAGTTGCGTACCATTATGCGCGGAGCTATCGATTGTCCGAACTGCGGCTCCGTTGCGGCAAGCTGTATTGCCACCACGCCAGCGTCGATGGCACGTTTGGCGCGGCCTATCTCAAGATCATCGATGGCACAGCCGTCGAGCGAACGTGCTTTGGTACCGGCAAGGAACACAAAGCGCAGCTGCACTTCCTGCGAGAAGTCGTTGCTGACACGCGACAGCGGGTACTGGAACTGATAGTAGTTGTGGGTGGCGTTGAAACCGTCTGGCGAGGTGTACCACGGCAGGGTGTCGCTTTCGTTGCCGAAACGTACCCATTTGCCGAGATAGTTGAGGTATTCCATATACATATAAGATCCCGATACGAAATGAGCCGCTAGGTTGAAGCGTATGGTGTCGGGTTTAATCTGTGCTATATTAATAATAGGTGTGTACAGGTAGCTGATATTGCCGTAGCCTGTAACCTCTATCGGCGATACCGAGTCGGTAACCCATGCCATAGAGCCGCTGGTGGTACCTACAAAGTGGTCTTTGTTGGGTGTTCCCCTCTGCCACAGGTTGCGGTTGTAGCCGTTGGTGCCTTGCGGGGCAAAGAGCATATCGCTGACTTCGAAATCGTCGGCATAGATGAGTGTTACCACATGGAAACGGTGGAAAAGACGTACGGTGGAGTTGTTGCTCATATCTTGGTCGCCTGTTACCGATGCCTGTGCCGAGAATTCGGTTGAGCCGATTGGGAAAGTATAGGCAGGAAGTGCCACGGTGGTAAATGCTTTGGATGCAAGAGAGCCTGTCCACAAGTAGTTGCCCCTCACGGCGCCAGAGTCGCTGAGGTAGGTATAAGAGATGTTTACTGTGTCTATAGTTGAGTTTCCGAGGTTAGCAAGTTTGAGAAGTATGCGCTGTTGCGGATTGCGGTGGTTGATAATAGCGTCGTCGGGCGACAGTATCCTCATAATGGCAATATCAGTGTCGGGACGTTCGGAGATATTCACCAGATAGTCCTGAATTTCGCCCTCTTCGATATTGTTGATGCAAGCGCTGGCAAGAGCGGTTCCGCCTTGCTGGAGGATTATACGCATACGCATGCTTCCGAGCGGTGCGGTGTTAGGAACACGAACCACATGTTTTATCGTCTGTCTTGCATGTATGGAGTCGGCAAACAGACGTTCTGTGAATTCGAAATTGCCGTCGCGGTTCCAGTCGATGTATGCCGAAACAAAGCCTTTAGTTGTGGAGTCGTTGATTTTCTTGAAGTTCTCGCAAGTAACCATCAAGGTGTCGCGGGTGTCGCGGTGCAGTTTCACCGGATCCATCATAGGTGTGTTGAAATTGACTAGGTTCACATACTTACGACCCATGGCGGGCATGGGGTTGTCGATGTTGGCAAATACCACTCTCGAAATGTCGAGTCCGGAAGTATCCTGAACCACGGGTGTACAATACTGGTTCTCGTTGATGGGCGTTACTGTCATACGAGCCGTGTCGTTGGCACGTGTCATTTCGTTAGGAAGGTCAGTCCAAGCCTCTATCTCGTAGGTCCAGTTTTGCAGGTTGGGGAAGAATGGCAGAGTGTTGAATTTATAGATGTAGTCGGTTTGAGGGGCTATTGATGCGGTGCAAGTCTCGGTAACGGTCTGCAAAGTGCTGCCGTTGGCCGTTTCGCGTACCAGATAGCGCACCGGAACCGAGGTAAGTGTCTGCGAACCGTAGTTCTTGATACGCACTTTCACCGTGTCGTAATCCATATACACTTTGGCAATAGGCTCTGTAATTTCGGCCACGGAGGCATCGTAAGGCACGGGGTTGTTAACAAACACATGTATGGGAGCGTAGTAGCTGGTACAGCCCGTGCTGCTGATGGATGCGAGATAGAAAGTGGTGTCGCGGAACAGCAGGTCGGGATGGCTGTAGGTTGTAGATGTAAGGTAGTTTGTTGGTGCGTAGAACGGTGTGGAAGTAGAGTCCTTACACCAGCGCAGCGGTCGGTTCTGCGACTGCGATGCATTGAGGGTGGCAAGAGTGGCGTAAGGTATGGTCTGGTCGACACCCACGGGAGTGGCGGGAGTATGTTTGGATGTTACTGTAACAGCAGCTGAGGTGTCGTTGCCCGGCTTGAGGTCGTGTTCCAGTTTGGCCCACGAGCGAACCGCCAGACTTACGTCCATAAGGGTGTCCCATGGGAACATGTCGGCGTTTTGCGAGAAGGTTATCTGTCTGTTCTGGCCCGTGTTGAGCTGTATGTTCACAGTATCGACAAACACATAAGGTATGTTCCGCATATAAACGCCTTGCGAGAGCAGTGTTATCTCATAGCCAATTTCTACCGAGAAATTGGAAGGAATGTTTTTGCGACCAGCATTATTCACTGTTATCGATATTGGCACATTCTTCATGCGACAGGCCGAGGTCGTCACCACTGTTTGGACTGCTCGCAGGTCGTAGGCAGGATAAAGGACGAAATCGCCGGTACGACAGTTGTTGGTGGAATCCTCATCGCCAGCAAGGGCAAGACATACTCTCACGCTCTGGGTGTCCACCATACCAAGCGGCATATTGATATAAGTAGTGTCGTTTAGATACTGTCCCATCGCTATCTGCGGGATGGTTTCGGTAGTACTTATCAAACTCGGGTCGGCAACAATTTCGGCATGCCATGTGATATTGGTCTCGGTGTTGCGACCATTGTTGTAGAAACGAGCCACCACCATCAGGCGGTCGCTTTCCACAGGCTGACTGGTGAGTATGGGGTAACGTATATCGTCAACCGAAACATCGTGCTGCAGGTGAGGTATTTCGTGTGCTCCCACGCACGGACGGAAGACTTGCGGACGGGCGTTGCTGTCGATGTCGATGGTAACCTCGTTGGTGTACTGTCCCGATTCCACGATGGTGGAGTAAGCGAGGTGCAGGTCGTCGGTGGAGATGAAGAAAGGCTCCTGCTTGAAGGAATATCCGTCCATGGTTGTGAAAGTGCGGAGTGCTGTAGTGTCGGCACGGTCGCCCTGCCAATAAACGAATTTCGAACTGTTGGTGTAGTAGTCGTTGTAGTTGGAAGAGCCTATGCTCTGCATCGAATCCACATAGCAGGCATATCCGCTACAGAAGTTGGACAAAATGTTGTTCATCAGTTTCACATTGAGGCAGGCTGCTATGTTGAGGGCGCTGGTAAGGCTTGCCGTTTTGGTGGAAGCCATTTTCACCGTGTTGTAGTAGAGATTGGCATATTTGGCATTGTCCAAGTAGATACCCGCTGAGAGGTTGGTGTTCATAGCATTTCCGGCAATGCTGACCATATTGTTGAACACGCGTATCGGGAATTGCGAAGAGCCCGTGCTGTTAAGCAGTTCTATACCATGTTTTAAACCGTCGCCGTTGCCTTTCAGCACCACTTGGTTGCGCTGCAGGTCGAAATCGCCGTTGTGGTTGGCCACCGAAATACCGGACATCGTTGTGGTTACATTCTTTGCCGAACGCACCTCGTTGTGAGTAATGTCGATATTGCTGGAGTTTTGCAGGTTTATACCACTTGTCCAGAAATTATGGAACCTGTTCTCGCGCAGAGTGATGTTCTGTATGCTGGTGGCGGTGCCGTAGTCGCTGAAAGCGAAGTGGCCGCCGTTTGTGGCATTGTTGCGGAAGACTATGTCGTGTGCGGTGCCGTGCAGACTAACTGCCGAGGCGTTGGCGTTGTTCAGCGAGGGGTTTGCAATAATGCTGTCGTTACGGAAAGTGATATTGCTCGAGCCGTCCAATACCAGAGCATTGGCAAACGAAGCGCCTGTTGCTGCAATGGTAATGCCTTCGACAGTGATGTGTTGGGTATTGTCGAGTTTCATCACGTAGTTGTCGGTGGACGATGTGGCGGCAAAACTCAACATAACGTCAGCATTGTTGCCGGTGGACGATTTGATAGTTATCGGTGTGGTGGCGCTCAATCCGGAAATCTGAGAGAGAGATATCTGTTCGTTGTAGGTGCCAGGCAGAGCCACAAGGGTAACGCTGTCGCAGATGCCACAGGCATTGAGGGCGTTGACGGCATCGGTGAAGTTGGCGAAATAACCGCCGTTACCTATGGTGCGCGGAGTGCTGTCGAAACAGAAGAGCATGCAGCTCTGCATAGTGTCGTTGGTGATGTAGGCATCGCCAGCGCAAGTTACCACAGCGTTGATGCAGTGTTCTCCCGGTCCGAACACGTAGTCGCCAACATAAACCTCGGCGGTGTCGAGGCTGGCAAGGTTGCCCGACCAACTGTATGTGCTGCCGCTGTTGGTGTCCACGTTCCAATTTATTGTTACATTCTGCAAAGGAGTGGTGCCGTAGTTCTTTAGTATCAGTTTCACCGGCTGGTTTATGCCCGAGTTATTGCCCGCAGGTGCAATGTTGGCCACGCCCAAAAGCGAAGCATCGATGGTGGGTGCGCCAATGACATTCACATAAACGGGAGTTTGCAGACCCTGGCAGTTGTATGTGGCGAAGCCGAAACGTATGTCGGGACGGTGGTTGCTGCGACCGTTAACACCCGTGGCGGTAGTCTGGTTGGTAGTGGTGCTGTGCGAATAAATGGCCGAGATGTTGTTGGTGGTGGTATATGCCACACTGGCGCTCGACGCCGGCGACATAACGGTGTAGCACACCTGTACCACAATGTTGGACACTCGGTCCCAAACCAACGGGAAGTTGAGCGGAAGCTCCACCCAGCCTTTGTCGGCATTGCTGATAGTAAGATTGTTGGAGTGGAACACCGGCGTTACCACCTGCCACGAGTTGGGCGAAGCAAAATCGGATATGTTGGTGGTGCCCACCGACAGAGTGTAGTCGGAGAAGGTGGTGCTTCCGGTGAGGGTTCGCACGCTGTCGAGGTGGAAAGCCAGAGAGGTAATCGGGCGGTCGTTGTAGTTCAGGGATGCTATTTCTTGGGCAGTGATGAGGTACTGCTCTTTGCGGTATTTGATGCCGCTATGGAATGGCGAAGGATAGCCGGTGGCGCTTGTAGCCTCTTTGGAGCCTAACTCCACGCCCGACACTGTGGTTGACATGCTAGACGCGTAGAAAGTATCGGTCTGGTACAGAAGCGGGGTGGTGAAACGGTATCCCGTATCGAGAGCCGTGCCGTATTTGTCGTACCAAACTATGGTGTCTCTATGGGCGTTTTCTGACATAGTGGCCGCGGTGCCGTAAGCGATTGTCTGTGTGCTTGGTGTTATGGCAGGACGGTCGGGGGTGTAGAGCGACGGCACGCTAATGCTCAGAGTGTCGTTGCTGGGGTCGGTGTCGCCCGAAGGAGGCAGCACCCTTGCAGAAATTTTGAATATCGTGTCGGCGACATGGTTGCTAAGGTCGGCCAAGCTGTTGAAAGTGTATGTCGTTGTCTGATACGAGCCTATCGACTCGCTGACAGTTTCGGCAGTGCAATAGGGGTTGTTGCCCACTCTGTACTGCACCTGCACATTGCTGGCGGTATTTGCGCCAAGGTTAGTAAGAGTTATGGTTATCGGTTCTTCGTAAAGCGCACAGCCTTCGTTGGGCACCGAAACGCTTGTGATGCCGATATTAACCGGCGGCACGTTGGTGATATGTATGCGTATCGGCGTGCGGTAGCCGCGACAGCCGTTGTCGGGGACAATGGCTATGGCGTCCTCGCTTCGGCCGAGCGTCATGCGGTTGGAGTTGCCGCACACTGTCCAGCCGTTGCCACTGGGATCATTGGGGTTGATACGGCGTATGCCCGCGCTACTGTTGGTCATCGATACATATCCCGAGCAGATGGAAGCCGGTACATTCTGGTTGGCCCAAACGTTCTGACCGATGATATTGTTTATTGCCACAGCATCGGTGATGCCCTGTCCGCGACGTTTGTAAATAAGTCCCAAACGGGTGCTGTACTGCGGGGTAACTGTAGAACCGAAATGACAGGTAACGGAGTCGTTCTGCGAACCTGCCGAATATTGCAGCACCAACGAAGAATAAGGTGCGAGCGTTACGGACGGAAACACGTATATCTTGTTGTTTATCAATGTGGTGCTACTTACTGTCATCAAAGTGTCGCCACCGATGTTCACTTCATAGTTACCCAAGTTGGAAATTTCCACGGCAAAGGTCGTTCCGTTGCTCATCCAAGCGGGATAGGGGTTGGTAACACCATCGCGGTCTTTATAAATCTGTACTTCGGTAATTCTAACCTCGGGCTGTTCGTGGAAATGTGCCACATAGAAAGTGGTGTCGTGATACAGACGGTTTGTGGTGAACGTCCTTCCTTTGTGGAAAGGAATAGCGTTGATGCTGTCGCTTGTGTACCAATACACCGATTCGGTAGAACTGACGCTGAGGGTGGGTGTGGAAGCGTAGTTGAAAGAAAGGTTCTGCGGAAGTATTCTAGGTAGCTGGTAAAGGGCGAGCAGCGAGCTGTTGAGTGTGTCGTTGGAGTGGTCCACCTCCTGCGAGAAATCGGTCCAGAAACGGAATTGGAACACCGAGTCGGCGCCGTTGCTCTCTGGCGAGAGGTTGGCAGTGCGGATAAAGGTGTAATGGATGGTGTCGCCCGAAGGAATGGCACGCATTATCGTTTCCGGCGATGAGGGAGCACCTCCTGCCATCTGGAATTGTATTGTGGCGCTGCCAGCCGCAACGGCATTGGTACCTGTGTTGCCAACAACCACTTTGAAATGCTCGGTAGTGCTGAGAGAACACGAAGTCTCGGGAGCAAGCAGTTCTGTAATTTCGAGGTTGTATTGCAGCGGAGGAAATTCGAAAGCACCCATACATGGAGGATTGGCACGTGTCTCGGCCTCAATGTCGATGTTTGTTTCTGGTATTGCTATACCTGTACCATAAAGGAAATTGGTGTAGGTGCGCAGGTCGGCGGGATACGATTCGAGGAATACCGGCGACAAAGTGAGCGAGGCGGTGTCGCGAGGCACGTAGTTCTGCCAGTCGGCCCACAGGGTGGCAAGACCATTGAACTGGTTGAGCATATACGACACAGCGTTGTAATAGTCGTTGTGGTGGATAACGAAAGAGGTATCCTGCGAAGGATTGAAATTCAAGGTGTAGTTGCCCGTTCCGTTGGTGGAGGCAAATATATTGTTGATTATCCGAACTCTGGAGAACCTACCGTTGCCGCCTATGCTTGCAGCCGATATGTTGGTACGGTTGGGGATATTGAGGTTCACCGCATTGTAAACAAAACTAAGACGTTGTACATCGGAAATGTCGACAGGAGAATTGTATATGCCTGTGGTGCTGTTGCTTGCCGACTCAACCATATTGTTTGCTACAAGAGCATTAGTGGTATTGCTACCCACAACGCCCGATAATTTCAGGCCATAGGCGCCGTTGGAAGAATAGATGCGGTTGCGGGTGATGCGTGTGGAATCGTAGCAGCGCGATACCACAAGCACGGCGGAGGTGTTGTTTTGTGTGCTGTAGAAATAGTTGGAGTCGATTATCGGGGAGTTCTGGTTTTCCAATTGTATTGCCACGTTTTTAGGCATGTCGAAATAAGAGTTGAGCACCTTGTTGTTGATGGAGAGGTTGTTGGTGTCGCGACCTGCCAGCTGCAGGGCTGTAACGCCGCCATGGAAATAGCAGCGGTCGATGGTGAGGTTGCTCATGGTATTGCTGTTCACCAGATGTGTTAGGCCCGATGTGGTGCTGTCGATAAACTGGCAGCGTGTAAGGGTGCAGTGGTGGCTGTTTGGCGAGAACCGCACCAGAGCCATGGTACTTCCTACCGCACGTCGCGATGTCTCGAAACGTATGCCGTCGAAAATGACGTAAGCCGAGCTATCCATGTTCAGAGCGCAGGCCTGGTCGTTGGGGACACGTATGACAACGGAGTTGGTGTCGCCGTTGAGCGGACGGAAGGTGATTGTGTTGGAATCCGAAACGCCAGTTACCTTAGGCATAACAACTTGCTGGTTGTAGATGCCCGGGGCTATGTTCACCGTTAGTGCACTGTCGATACCGCAACGGTAGAGAGCCTCGATAAATTCGTCGATGGTGTTGTAGTCGGGGTTAGAGCCGCCAATCTGCCGCACGCCGGCCATCGGTCCGTCGCAGGCAATGAAGGTTGAGGCGAAGGTATCGTTATACGGCTCGTGGTCGCGGAAACGCAGTCCAGCAACGGTCATGGAGTCGGCGGTCCAAGCCATGATGTGTTTGAAACCTTTTGTAAACACCTCGGTGGTGGTTACGGTAACAGGCGTCGTCGAAAGTCCGGCGAGGGTTCCCGTCCAGTTGAAGCTCTGCACAGGATTGTTGTCAACCTTGAAATAGATGGTTGTGCCGTTGACGGGGTTTGTACCGTAGTTGCGGAGTCGCACCACGATAGAGGTCGGGGTGTTGGCCGAGGTCTCCAGCGACGGCGCTATGATAGAATCGATACCGAGGTCGAGTTTCAGAGGCTGGTTTTCCACCATAGTGAAACGGAAGTGCGGACGTTCGTTGCTCGAGCTTCCTACCGAGGAGACCGATGAAAGGTCGCAGCCGTTGAACCCAGCGCTGGAAGCCACGGAGAGGTATAGCGAAGATTTGTCAAAGGCTGTTGGGAACATCCGTATAGATGTAGCCGCGGGGTCATTGGTGTTGTCGTAACAGATATGGATAAGCAGGTCCTGACCGGCATAGTAGAACGAGTCGATGGGTATCTCGCCCCATCTGTTGGTACGGTATTCGGTGGTGATATTGCCACTGAAAACAGTTGTCATATCATCAACAAAGAACGAGCCGGAGGCCGGGGTGAGGTGGGAGGTATCCACATTGAGCATCTTTATCGTAAGATTGTTTAACTGAGTATTGCCTCCCGATGTAGTCTGATAAGCTAGTTTGGTAATGGTGCCATAGGTATATCCTGCGGCAAGCAGGGTGGCACGGTCGTACACATATTCGAACTGGGCGTCGCCTTTGTTGGGGAACGGGTGGTCGCTCGAAGATGTGGTTGTGCCGTTGTAAAGCAGATTCTCGTTGGCCACGCCACGCACACACCGGTATTGGGCAAAAGTGGCTTCGTTGGTGGGGTATGTGATGTAATTCTGGTTCAGCGACGAGTCTTTGGCCATGATGCGGTAGCTAACCACAGTGTCGTAGCCGCAGAAGGGTATGTATCCCTCATATTCCGACGTTGTGCCGGCAATTTTGGTCATATATGCGCGATATTCGGGCGAAGCACCGAGCCTGTAGGTGATGTAGATGGAATCTCTGTTCATTCCGTCAAGGGCTGTGGTGGTGATATCGGCCACCAAACGCATGTCGCGGCTGTAAGGTATTTCCATCATGTTGGGATACGACAGCATGTGCAGTTTGGGCGTTGTCATGGACGAGGCACTGGCTTTCACCACGATATTGTCGATATACCATCCGTCGTATTTTTCCACAGAGCCGTTGAGCAGTTGCGGCAGACGGAAACGTATTATCAGCTTGCGGTTCTGTTGCGACACGCCGTTGATGAGTCCGCTGAGTTTGAAACGTTCTTTTTTCCACCAAGTATTAGTCGGAGTGGTATTGTTAAGGGCATCCCATGATGTTTCGTATGCCATGTCGGAGAAGAAGCCGTTGAGGCTGAAGTCGGTAGAACCTCCGCCCCAGTCCATATCGTAGTACGAGCCCGTGATAGTTGTCCATGTGCTCTGGGTGGCCAGTTTCACGTCGATCATACCTCCCGAAGGCGGGTTGAGACACGACTGCGCCCTCACTTTGCAGATATGCATGAACTCGAGGGTGGCATACTGTAGGTTGGCCTGGTCGCTGAGGTCGATGGTATCGAGGGTTATGATGGCCTCCGCAGAGGTGCTCTGGTCAAGATGTATGGCACGGCGGCCTCCGGAGAAAAGAACAGTGTCGACACTCACCTGTCCCGAACTGGTATATCCGTAGGTGTCGGTGGTCTCGAAACTCTGCGAGTACCGTGTGTAAACCTGAGATTTTGCGGGAATGCACGAAATCAATCCCAAAACGGCTATCAATAATGCACGCTTTTTCATATATGTATGCAGTTTTATCTTTCTGTTTTATAATAGTTTAACACCTTTGCCAAAAACAATTCCGGCAAGGTAAAAATAACCTGCAAAGATAACGTTTTTTTCTCAAATATCCAAATTTAATGTTGTTTTTGTTTTTCGATAGATTCCAGACCAAAACGCA
>DBXF01000066.1:0-1676 GCA_002309295.1 Bacteroidales bacterium UBA1219
TACACTAATCCCTACGACCATTTCGGCGACAGCTACGACTATATAGCCAACCACATAGAAGCCAATGCTTTGGAGCGTCATCTCGATCTGGTGCGCCAAGCCAAAAGCAACTTTCCCATGCCAATTATCGGCAGTATCAACTGCAGCAATTTCGGCAACTGGGTAAACTACGCCAAACTCTTTCAGGACGCTGGGTGCGACGCTTTGGAGATAAATATGTTCTACATCCCGTTCAACGTAAACACCTCGCACGACGACGTGCAACGCCTGTTTTCGGACACCGTTCAGGCTCTCCGCCGCATCATTGCAATACCCATCCTTATCAAAGTCGGCACATATTTCACCGACCTAGCCAAATTCATGCAACAGCTTTCGTGGACTGGCATCTCGGGAATAACGCTTTTCAACCGCGCCACCAACTGGGATATCGACGTTGACGAAAAGAAGATTGTGCACGGACCCGTGATGGGCTCGCCAAACGACCTGTTCCTACCCCTGCGCTGGACGGCCATACTCTCCAAAAAACTACGCTGCGACATCTCCGCTTCGGGTGGTGTGTACACCGGCAACGACGTGGTGAAAATGCTGTTGGCAGGAGCGTCCACAGTGCAGGTGGTATCTACACTTTATAAAAACGGAATAGAGCACATCGCCACCATGAACGACGAACTTTGCCATTGGATGGAACGCAACAACTATCAGTCCATCAACGAGTTCAAAGGCTCCATGGCCATAATGACCAACCAGGACGCTTCGCAGTTCGAAAGAATTCATTTCATGAAATATTTTTCAGAGATAAACTAAATCGCAGCCCTTTCTGCCCGCAATCAGGAAGGGTTTTCGCTTATTCATAATAAAAACTAACCAAACTCCACTTTTATGGAAAAAATAACAAGATTATTCGACATCCTAGACTATAGAAAAGAAAAATATCCCAACAATCCTCCAGTATTCACCGCCAAACTCGACGGCCAGTGGATTGAGCACTCGCTCGACGAATACATCGAAACATCCAGAAACGTAAGCTACGGCCTGCTGCAGCTCGGCATCCAGCCTGGCGACAAGGTGGCGCTCATCTCCACCAGCCGCCCCGAATGGAATTTCCTCGACATGGGTGTGCAGCAAATCGGCGCAGTGCTTGTGCCAATCTACCCCACCATCAGCGAGGACGACTACCGCTACATCCTCAGCCACGCCGAGGTGAAACTGATTTTCCTCGAAGGCCCTGAACTGCTGCGTAAGATAAGCAATATCCTTCCCGAACTCTCGCACGTTCAGAAAATCTTCACTTTCAAGAAACAGAACGAGAACACCTCCAATTTCCAAGAGCTGGTGGACCTCGGCAAAGCCAACCCAAATCCCGAAAAGGTGCAGGCCATCAAAGATTCGATAAAGCCCACCGACATGGTTACGATGATATACACATCGGGCACCACAGGATTCCCAAAAGGCGTTATGCTGAGCCATGAGAACATCATCACCAACATCTACGGCACCGAATACGTGCTCGACGAACGTTTCACCCGCTCACTGAGTTTCCTGCCCCTGTGCCACATCTACGAGCGCATGATGAACTACCTGTACCAGTTTATGGGCATGAACACCTATTACGCCGAAAACATAGGCAAAGCCGTGGACAATATGAAAGATGCCCGTCCCCACATCATTTGCTGTGT
>DBXF01000066.1:1722-19732 GCA_002309295.1 Bacteroidales bacterium UBA1219
GGTATAAAGAAAAAAATATTCTACTGGACCCTCGACTTCGGTACAGAATACGAACTTCAAAACAACTCGTGGCTGTACAACCTCAAATGGAAACTCGCCGACCGCATCACTTACGGTGCAATACGCGAAATTTTTGGTGGCGAATGCATGAAAGTGGTTTCGGGCGGAGCTGCCATACAGCCTCGTCTGGCACGTTTCTTCACCTGCGTGGGACTGCGTTTGCACGAAGGCTACGGCCTTACCGAGACAGCACCAGTGATAGCCGTTACCACCAACGACATCAACGGCATAAAATTCGGCACCGCCGGTCCTCCGCTGCGCGGCATCGAAGTTAAGATAGACCCCGAAACAAAAGAGATTATCTGCCGCGGCAAGAGCGTAATGCTAGGATACTACAAAGAACCCGAACTCACCGCCGAGGTCATCGACAAGGACGGCTGGTTCCACACCGGCGACACCGGATTGATAGAACCCGAAGGACAGGTGCGTATCACCGGACGTATAAAGAGCGTTTTCAAGACCTCGATGGGCAAATTTGTCAATCCAGAAGTTATCGAAGAGAAATTCAAAGAATCGCCCTTCGTGCTCGATATGATGGTAGTTGGCGAAGGCCAGAAATTCGCCGCAGCACTTATTGCCCCCGATTTCGAATTCCTGCGCGACTGGCAGAAACGCCACGGCATCAACTGCGCAACACCGCAGGAGATGATCGAGGACAAACAAACCCTCGAACGCTATAAGAAGGTAATGGAAAAATACAACAAATTCTTCGGCGAGACAGAGCAGGTGAAGCGTTTCAAGCTTGTGGCCGACACATGGAGCGAGGCCAACGGTATGCTCACCCCCACCCTGAAGATAAAACGCCGCAAAGTGATGAGCCGTTACCAAAACGAGATAGAAGAACTTTTCAAGTAAATAACTAAATCAAATAATAAATAAAACAACTTCACTATGGAATCAAACGAACGTACCACAAGCTTTTACCGCTTCGAAGACCTGCGTATCTACGGCAAAGCTATAGATTACAGCCAATGGGTGCTGACAACCCTTAAAGAAGCCTCATCCAAAGCTGAAAAAGAACTGGCAAAATGCTTCTGCAACTCGGCATTTGCCATCGGACTGAACATCGCCGAAGGCTCTTCGCGCAACAAAGCCCAGTTCGAACACTACCTCAAAATATCGAAAACCGCAATCCGCGAATGCGTGGTGTTCACCGAAATAGCGTCCAAAACCGGCATGCTCACCGAAGAAGGCTACGAAGCCTCGCGCAACGCTCTGATGGAACTCACACGTATGATCGGTGCTCTGATTATATCGCTGCAACACGGCGGCCGCCGCATGAGAGACGACGAGCCACAAACCGATGGCGACAACAACGAGACCACAAACGCCGACATCGACGATATCGACACTAACTTCTAAGAGATATTCCTCTAAACAAAAAAGAGCCGCCCTTGGGGGCGGCTTTTTTTTTATCCATAGGTGCAGGACGAGGCTACCAGTTTATCTCGTCCCTTACCAAACGCACCGACAAGCCAATATGGCGGTACATCGTGAGATTGAACTCAAGTGAGCTCTGTCCGAACATGAAAAACGAAGCGCGTTGCGTACCATGAGCGGTGGACGTCCAATAAGCGCCCAAAACTCTTTCGTTGGTGGCTACCCTGCCGTCGCGCGTGCCGGCAAACGGCAAAAACACAGCGCCACGGTTCTCCAAATCCGTCCATTGAGCCGAAGTATAGATATTGGCAAAATAATTATAGAAGCCGGGCACAAACGACACGCTTGCCGGTTGCAGCCATTCGTCGGGCAACAGAACCAGTCCCCTCATACCATCGACAATGGCACAACCCATCTTGCCGTCGGCCATCGGACGTGTGTGGAGCAGATACACCATTTCTGCCTTGGTGAAAGTACGCCACATACCTGCGTCAAAGAACATATCCAACAGAGGACTGTATATTTGGTTGTAATCGCCCCAGTCGTTGAAGGTATTGGTGATATCCAGACTGTCGACGCCATAAACAGTGTCGATTGTATCGAAGCTCGAAGGTGCGCGCCTATAACACGACGTGCCCCAGCCGAACAAGTCTATCCAACCTGTGTTGGTGTCGGAAATAAGGCTGTTTGCCACATCGCCTACAGCATCGTATTGATGCCATGCAAATTGAATACTGCCACGCAGGGTATCGCTGTTGGCAACGACATGCGTTCCGCGTTCGGAGTATTGCAGATTGCCGTGGGCAAAACGAACTTTTTTATCGCGGGCCACCGAGAATTTGCCTGTAACGCCGTTGCCAAGCGTCGTAAAGACAACCTCGTTGCCATAGCTTATACCATCGTCGTTCATGGCAAAGAAACGGAGGTAGTATTTAGTGCCAGCCTGCAAATTGGTAAGAGTCTGCCTATACGAATCCGTCCTTGGGGTATGAAGCGGCGAATGGGCCACATTGTCGTAAATGGTAGGATTGGGCGAGGTGCTCCAGCAGAAACCACAAGAAGTGATATTCACACGTCCTTCGGACACGACAGTGCCGTAAACAGTGGCGCAGTCGTTTATTATGCTATGCAGCGAGTCGGTGGTAACCTTTGGCCTTTCGGCAAGTATGCGAACCAGACGCACCGAGCGACCTTGGTTGTTGTGGTATCCGTCCACGCTTACTCTGTTGTATTCGAAAGAAAGATAGTTGGTATGCGTGATACTGTCGGCAGAAGCCGTCCAATACTGTCCTATAGCACCCACACCGGTAACATTCACGCTGTCGATACGATAGCCTGCAGCCGGCAGGAAAATAGCGCCATACGATTCCATATTGGACCACTGGTAGGAGTTGTAAACATTGGTGGAATAGCCGTTGCCATGTCCGGTGATGAAATAAGTTCCTATCGGGTTCGACCAGCTGTCGGGGAGAAGCACTATTCCGGGCACTCCGCACACTGTGGCATAGCCTCTCTTATTGTCGGCGCCATCACGGTCGTTTATCAGATAGTCCCACTCCTCTTTGCTCATGGAGAACCATTGTCCCGGCTGGTTGCCGCCGTTCAATATTGCGTTGAAAGTGCCCCAGTCGTAGTTGGTACCCGACATATTATTGTTGCCGTTGTCGTAGGCGGGACGCGAGGTGGTGTTCAGATATGGCTCACGTCCGTTGTATCCAGATGTCCCCCATCCGAAGAGGTCTATCCAAGCTGTGGTGGTGTCGGAAATGGTGGAGTTTATGGCCGCACCCACTGTGTCGTATTGGTTGGGGGCGAAACGCCATGTGCCTTGGGCGGTACTGTCGGAGGTTGCATGGCGTCCCGAGGCGGAATATTGCAGGTTGCCCGTGGAAAAGCCTATGGCTCTCAGCGGCGACACCGAGAATTCGGGATTCACGGTGTTTATCGTTATCATATTGCCATATCCTACGCCGAAAGCATTGGTAGCAAAAGCACGTACATAATATACAGTTCCCGGTGAGAGTTGTCTTACAGTCTGGTTGAAAGTGCCTGTACCGCTACCCACCTGCACCACACTGTCCGAAACCGTAGGATTGGGGAAGGTGCTCCAACAGAAACCCCTCGAAATAACGGCCGAGCCGCCGTCGAAGAATACATTGCCGTAGAATGTGGCTGTGGTTGTCGTTATATGATTCACGCTGTCGGTGTTAAGCGAGGGTGTGCCCAAGGTGGAGAACGTCACCGTCTGTCCGTAGCCTGTTCCGAGGGAACTCGTGGCATAGGCGCGCATATAATAAGTTGTGCCCATTCTTAAGGTGTTCACGTTGCTCGAGAAAGCCCCGATTGTCGTGGTAAGGTCGGTGGTGTGACTGCCGCCGACAACGGGATCGGGCAGGGTGTCCCAGCAGAAACCGCGAACGGTAACCGTGGCATCGCCGTGCGAAAGAAGGCTGCCGCTGAAAGTAGCCGTAGTGTCGAGGAACACGGAAACCGGGTCGGTGGACAATACGGGCAACTGCTGCGTGGTAAACGTCTCTTGGTTGCCGTAACCTGTTCCGACAACATTGGTGGCGTAGGCACGTACATAATAAGTGGTGCCTGTAACAAGTCCTGTGATATGACTTACAAAAGCACCGGAGCCGTTGCTGTCGGTAGTGAAGTTATCGGCAATGGTAGGATTCGGCGAAGTACCCCAGCACACGCCCCGTGCCGTTACAGCCGCGCCGCCGTCGCGGGTTACATTGCCGCCGCTTATCGCCGTATCAACACCCACATTGGTAACCTGAGAAGTGGTTACCGTGGGCACCACTGGCGTGGTAAACGAGAACTGGTTGCCGTACGAAGTGCCGGCGGTATTGGTGGCATAGGCACGTATATAATATGTAGTGCCTGGCGTAAGACCTGTTGCTATGCTTGTAAACGAGCCGTTGCCGACGCCGTCGGTAGTATGATTGCCGTACACAGTCGGGTTCTGCGTAGTGTTCCAGCACACGCCGCGTTGGAACACCACAGCGCCGCCGTCGGAAACTATCTGGCCACCGCAACGTGCTATGGTGCCTGTTACGGAATCCACGGCAATGGTGGTAACGGTGGGCTTTTCGGCAAATTCGAGCATCAGCAATTCGTTGGCGCTCTGGACCTGGCTACGTATGTTGCTCCCTAGGGTGTCGGTGCCATTGATAACATAGCCGGTGTAGCGCATAAAATCGCCTATCTCGAAATGTTCACGGCTTATAAGTTTCTCCTTATTGGCGAAAATCAGTCCGCAGTCGGTTATGGAGTTGGACTCGCCCGACGACTGGTTGATGAGTTTCAACGATCTGTGTCCTTGCTGTGTGGTGGCCACAAGCATATACAGCTGCGGCTCGCGCAGGGTGACACGAAAAGCATGACGGCCTGCCGACAGAGATTGGCTGTGTTTGACAATGCAGCGTCCGCTGAGGTCGAAAACCTGCAAAAGGACATCCTCTTTTTGCGGCATTTGTACTGCAACCATAGTGCTGCCCCCGAAGGGATTGGGGTAGCTTTCGAGAGTGGGGAACTCCTCCCCTGCCTCCTCGATGCCTACCGTCGGTGTGAGCATCAGAATGGTGTCGGGATAAACCAAGGTCTCGGTCCAACCGCGCGTGAGGTTCTCGGCTTTCACACAGCTTAGTTGCACATACGTGCCGTTGAGGTCGGTCCCGACAAAGCCTATGCTTATAGAGTTGTTCTGAGCCATGCTCAAGCATGCTACCAAAACAAATGCAAACAAAGAAAGTAATCTCTTCATATTATTAATTTTTAGCGTGTTTCTTACTTATTACGTCATTATTTTTTAGAAAAGGCTCATTGCCAATACTTTGGAGCAAAGAACAGCCTTATCCCAAAAGTGCAAATATACGAAAAAAAAATGACATTATATAGTATTATAGTATTTTCGTCGAGTTGTAATGTTAAATAATCCATTCTTTTATTGCCGTTGAAAAAATATCACAAAAAATAAAAATAAAATCGTATATTTGCATTGCAATTCGTCAAACATATTATATGCAAATTGCACAAACACAGTAAAATAAAGATAAAACAGATAAAAAAACATTATTTATGGAATACAATTATCTGAAAATAAACAACATAGACAACATCTGCACGGTAGCCATCTCGGCTCCCAAGTCGCTCAACGCTCTCAACTCCACGATACTCAACGAGTTGAACTGCTTTTTGGACAGCCTCGACACTACAGCCACACGGGTGCTTATCATCACCGGCGACGGTGAGAAATCGTTCGTGGCAGGCGCCGACATCTCGGAGATGAGCAACCTAAACGAGAAAGAGGGCTTCGACTTCGGCAAACGCGGCGCCGACGTGTTCCGAAAAATCGAGGTGCTGCCTATCCCTGTCATCGCTGCAGTGAACGGCTTCGCCCTCGGCGGCGGCTGTGAACTGGCCATGGCCTGCGACATTCGCATCGCCTCCAGCAACGCCAAATTCGGCCAACCCGAAGTGGGACTGGGCATCATACCCGGCTTTTCGGGCACCTGCCGTCTGGCACGCATCGTGGGAATGGGCATCGCCAAAGAGATGATTTACACCGGCAAGGCCATCCGTGCCGAAGAGGCTCTGCGCATAGGTCTTGTAAACGCCGTCTATCCGCAGGAGGAACTGATGGACCAGGCAATGGCTATGGCCAAGAAAATCGCCGCCAACGCCCCCATAGCAGTGCGTTACGCCAAGGTGTGCATCAACTGGGAGTACGACCTGCCCGCCGGCAAAGCCATCGCTTTTGAGAGCACCATGTTCGGCAAGTGCTTCGCCACCAAGGACCAGAAAGAGGGCATGGACGCGTTCCTCAACAAACGTCAGGCCGAATTTAAAAACGAATAAACATTATTTCTAACCCTTTAAAATACATTTATCATGAAAATATGTGTTATAGGAACCGGCACAATGGCCAAAGGCATAGTGAAAGCCTTCGCCGTTAAGATGCCCATTGTTATGAAAAGCCGCACACAGGCTAGTCTGGACAAAGCTATGGCTTCCATCGCCAAAGGTTATGGCAAGCTCGTGGAAAAAGGCAAAATGACTCAGGAGGCTGTCGACGCCATTCTGAAAAACATCACCACCACCACCGACTACGCCACTTTCGCCGACGCCGACCTCGTTATCGAAGCCGCCGTTGAAGATATGCAGCTCAAGAAAGATGTTTTCGGCGAACTGGACAAAATCTGCAAACCCGAGACCATCTTCGCAACCAACTCCTCGTCGCTGTCCATCACCGAGATAGCCGCCTGCACCAGCCGTCCCGCACAGTTCATCGGCATGCACTTCTTCAACCCCGCCGACCGCATGGCTTTGGTTGAAGTAATCAAAGGCCAGCTCACCAGCGAAGAGGTTACCAAATGCATCGTCGACCTTGCCACTTCTATCGGCAAACAGCCCGTGGAGGTGAAGGAAGCTCCCGGTTTCGTGGTGAACCGCATCCTTATCCCCATGATCAACGAAGCTGTCGGAATCCTTGCCGACGGTATCGCCTCCGCCGAGGACATCGACAAATGCATGATGCTTGGCGCCAACCACCCGATGGGACCTCTGGCTCTGGCCGACCTTATCGGCAACGACGTGAACCTCGCCATCATGGAAGTGCTCTACAAAGAGTTCGGCGATCCCAAATACCGTCCTCACCCGCTGCTCCGCAAAATGGTGCGCGCAGGTCTGCTCGGACGCAAAACCGGCGAAGGTTTCTACAAATATTGATTCGAAAACACCTTTTGTTAAAAGCTTCCGCACACTATGAGTGCGGAAGTTTTTTATTGTCTGCCGAATTTCATTTTGTCATTTGAAATAAAGTTCGTAAATTTGCACCACAAAAAAAAACACCATATCATGAAAAAAACATTCAAATCCGCAATAACGTTGCTGACCGCTTCAATGCTCGTTTTCAGCTGCAACCAGCAACAAAACAAACCCTCCGCAGAACCCGAAGAGGAACAGCAGGAAACCCCTCGCGAAATCACCTACACCACCTATTCCGCCGGCGACTCCAACGATGCTTACGTAATAAAAATGGAAGTTATGTTGCCCGAACGCGAAAACGACCAAGCCGTGGAAATAATACGCAAGACCCTGATGGGATTTTTCGATGCCCCCAACGCCAACGACCCGCAAACGGCTTTGAACCGCGAAGTGCAGAAACTCAAAATCCACTACACCGAAAATCATAACCAGATGGTAGAAGACGGCTTCTGGGATGAAAATCCTCCGCAACTCGAAAACCACACTTCCATAACACACCTCTCGACATACAAGGACATCATGACTTTTGTGGTTTCCAACTCCGTTTACGAAGGCGGTGCCCATGGTGGTTTCAACAAAGCCTACATGCTGTTCGACGTCAACACCGGGGACCTGATTTCCGAAAAGGACTTCATCACCAACAAATCGGCCGTGAGCAACCTGCTCAGGACCAAAGCCTTGAGGGAATATACCGACGAAAACCCCGAATTCGAGGTTTTCGACAAGGACAATATTACGGCCAACGGCAATTTCTTTATCACTCCCGACTCCATCGTTTACCAATACAGCGAATACGAGATTGCCGCCTACTGCTTCGGTCGCCCGATGTTCCGCCTGCACAAAAACGAGATGAAACCCTACATCAAAACCGACTCGCCAATATACAAATACTGGTTTGGGGAATAGTTTTATTAAGTTGAGAGTTGAGAATTGAAAGTTGAAATGGGCCTGTGCTTCAACGGGCTCAGCCACCGCAAAAAAATGTACAATTTACAATGAACAATGTACAATTATTCACATCTTAGTTTCTTAAGAAATAACATCGCTCCTATCACTGTTCACAAAACAATTAAACAGTTAAACAGTTAAACAATTCAACAATTCAACATCCATTCACTCCTTAGTTTCTTAACGTCTTAACACCTTCACATTTTCACACTTTCACTAAAAAAAAACGCTCTTTTTCACTGTTCACGGGTCACTGATTATAAAAAAAATGTAAATATAACACATTATAAATCAGTGTATTACCCCCCCCTAAAAATAGTTTGTCAAAATTGTTTGGAATATCAAAAAAATAATGTAATTTTGCAAAATCGTATCTATCGGATTTTCTCGGACTTGAAAAAAAAGACAACGAAAAAAATAAGACAAAAAAAATAATCAAAAATATATAAAGCAATGAAGAAGAGCAATTTATTTTTGGCACTTGCCGCGATAGCGTTTGCGGGTGCCATAGCGTTTGCCAGCTGCGAAAGGCAGGATGACACAATTGTTGTCAATAATAATAGCTCATCAATGGAAACATGGCGTTGCATTGGCCAAAGTTATGAATATATCGGAAACGGAACGGACTCTCTAAGTGATCCTTTCGGCAATCCTGCATTCAGATTGGTTCAGGACTCTCTTTTCATCATCACTGCAAATGTTTCCCCAAACAAATATATTCTTTATTCAAAGGTTGTCAATTTTGATACCACACGGCTGTTTTTCAAAGATAATACTTGGACTTCGTATTCTTTCCCCACAACATACGGCAGTCCTACGTTTTTTATTGAAGGTTATGGCCCCGACTCATCGTCAATCGCTCCACTTGAACAGGGTTATCGCTTTGATGTACTGAGACATACAGCCGACACCTTGAGTATCTATTATCTTTATCAAGGTCCATGGAACGGCAATATAAAACTTCCCTGTTGTTATTATATGTTTACAAGGATAAGAAACTAACTTTTGTAGTACAATCAATATTTTGCCATTAAGCAATTGAACGTGGAAAGTTGCATTTACTGCAACCGACAATCAACAATTGAATACTCCCCCCCCTCACTTCTTCGGCAGCACTACGCGTATATCCGTGCCCTGCCCCACTACGGAGTATTTCACAAAAATCTTGCCTTTGTGGTATTCCGAAATAATGCGTTTGGCCAGCGACAAGCCCAGTCCCCAGCCACGCTGCTTGGTGGTGAAGCCTGGCTGGAAAATCTTTTTGTGCATGGAGTTGGGTATCCCTTTACCGGTGTCGCAAAGGTCGATGAACACTTGTTTCTCATCCTCGCTCAGAATTATCGAGAAAGTGCCCACGCCGTTCATCGCGTCGATGGCGTTTTTGCAAACGTTTTCGATAACCCACTCAAAAAGATAGGAGTTCAGCGGGATTATTATCTCCTTTTCGGGGATATTCTCGACAAAGGACACTTTCTTTGATGTTCTGTTTTTCAGATAGTTGAGCGAATTTCTCAGCACATGCACCACATCTTCGTTTTTCAGTTCGGGCACCGAGCCTATCTTCGAAAAACGGTGAGTGATGGTTTCCAAGCGGTTGATGTCCTTCTGCACCTCCACGGTATATTTCTCCTCCAGTCCCTTGTCGCGGAAATAGTCGAGCCATGCAAACAGCGACGAAATGGGCGTTCCCAGCTGATGTGCCGTTTCTTTGGCCATACCCACCCATATAAGATTCTGTTCCATAGTGCGTTGTGTACGGAAAAGGTTGTACGAGACTATTATCAGCACAAAAGCCACAAACACGTAAACCAATGGCAACCAGCGTAATGTGTCGAGCAACTCGGTATGTTCGTAAAACACCCACGCTTTGCGTCCGCTTGGCAGCTGTATCTCGATGGGGGCATTGTCCTTCTCCATCTCGGCAAGTTTGGTACGCAGTTTTGTGGAGGTGTTGAAAGATGCTGTGTCCACATTTCCCGACGAGATCACCCTGCGTCGGGCGCTGTCGGTGATGATAACCGGCACAAACACCGAGTTGTTGGTGATGTCGGAGAGGAACGACTGTGTGAAATCGCTCAAAAAACGGCGCAGGTCGGAGTAGATTTTCGACTCCTTGTAGAACATGTATATCTTGATGCCGTAAATCTCGTAGAAAAACGGCTGCTCCTTGGTAAATTCCTCACGCAGACGGCCTTCCAGCTTGGTGCCTTCCAGTTTGTCCACGCCTTTGGGCAAATCCACGTTGCGACACATGGTTATTATGCTGTCCTCGTCGGTGAGTATCACCGGAATAGTCTGATTGGCAATGATATAGTTGTAATAGAACCCGACCTCGCCGTTGATTGAGTTTGCCGAATGTTCCACAAAAAGACGTTGCGCCTCGGCGTAGAGGGTCATGCGGGTACGTTCCTCGGCCTGCACTTTGGCAAAGAAATCGTCGGTATGACTCACCAGTTCGGCTTTCTGCCAGATGGCATTGGCCCACAGCCGCACTTTCTCCTTTTCGGAATTTTCTATCTGCATGGCAATGCGGTTCACCTCCCAAAGGGCAAAAAATCCCAAGGCTATTGTTAGCGAAAGGATGATGTATTTGCTTGTGCGTGAGATATATCGGCGTTTCATGACGTACTATTCGGTTTTTACTGCCTTGGCAGGATTCACACGTGCTATGTAGCTTGCAGGGATAAGCAGCGCCAGCACACACATCACGGCTATCAAAAGACTTACAAGGACGAAAATCCACGGGTTCAGGTCGATAGGCACAAAGCCCATGTGGTAGCTCTCGCTGTCGAGTTTCACAATGTGGAAATTGTACTGCAACAAACAGAGTGCCAATGCAATGGCGTTGCCAGCCAGAAGACCTTTAGCGATAATCCCGGCCGACTTAAGTATAAATATCTTGCGTATCGAAGCGTTGGTAGCACCCAAAGTCTTGAGCAGGCCTATCATGGATGTCTTTTCGAAAATCATTATCAGCAATGCCGAGATCACGGCTACCGTGCACACCACTATCATAATTCCGAGTATAAGCCAGATATTGGCATTGAGCAGGTCGAGCCACGAAAACGTCTCGGGATTTTCCTCCTTTATCGTCTTGATATTCAGAAAACTGCCTATCTGCGCATAGACATCGAGCGCCACTTCCTCCAGCCTGTCGAAATCGTCCACAAACACCTCGTATCCCTGCACCTGATTGGAGTCCCAACCGTTGATACGCTGTATCTGACGCATGTCGCCAATAACAAAACGTTCATCATACTCGGTGAGGTCGGTGCTGTAGATGCCCACAATTTTGAAAGCACGGGCGCGGTAGTTGTTGTTCTGCCAGAAATATGTGGGCAGTTTGTCGCCGATACCCAGCTGCATTTTGTCGGCAAAGCGACGCGACACGATAACCTCGTTAGAGGCGGTGCTGTCGGCAAGATCAAACAGGCGACCTTCTTTCATATTGGATTTGAAGAAAGTGGAGTCGAAATCCCTGCCTATGCCTTTGAAAATGATGCCGTGAATTTTGTCGCCAGTTTTCACCATACCGCCTTTGCTGGCGAAATACTGCACATGCCGCACTCCTTCCACCGCACAAATCTGCGACACCACAACGTTGTCGGCAATAACCGGAAGCTCTTCGTAGTAGTTGTTCGAGGTGCTGAAAGGCGTTACCACTATATGAGAGCCGAAGCCCACAATTTTTTCGGTAATCTCTTTCTGGAACCCTCTCAGTATCGACACGGCAAGCACCACCACCATCACGCCAAGGGCAATGCTGCAGGTGGAAATCCTTATCAAAGGACGCGAGAAATTGCCCTTGTCCTTTTGCAGGAAACGCCTTGCTATAAGTCGTTCGAAAGTCAATGCGGTTTTGTTTTAGAAATTGTAGCCGAGCCTCAGCACCAGCATGTTCTGCGACAGCTTAGTTGGGATGTTGAATCTCGAGTAAGTACGGTCTTCTTTCTTGTAATCCAGACGAACGGGATAGTTGCCGTACTCCTGCGGGTCGTAGAAAGTATAGTCTTTTTCGCCATACACTTTGGCTTTGCCGAGGAAATAGTAGTGCAGTCCCGCCGACCAGCGTTTCTGCCATGTGGCGCCAACGCCTACCTGACAGGCAAAAGCCACCGACCAGTCGAATTTTATTGTACCTTCGGTGGTGCTGAAAGTCTGCACGTGGTTGTCGCCATGTAAGGTAAGGTCATTCAAACGGGCTTCGTATTTGAAATCCTTGATGTCGGAGATCTTGCGCACGTCCAATCCGATAGCAGTCTCGCCCCAGAAACTCCAGTCGCTGTTGTAGTCGTAAACGGCGTTCACACCAACCATTATAGGTATGTTGAGGTAATACATCTGGTAGCTGGGACTGAACTCCAGGGTGATGTCATTGATGTCGGGACGCATATTGCGGTCGCTGAGGTAATGCACATGGTGGCTGAGCATGGCCTGGAAGAGATTCCTTTCGGCCACAGAATGCACTCCATTGTAGAACACATCGAGTGTGGCTATGAAATTGTATTTGAAAAGGGTGAACACTCTTCCCACTTTGCCGAGACGGGTCAGGGGCATGGCGTTGTTGTTGCCAAACCTTATACCCACCTCCTCAAAAGGCAGTGTGGCTTTAAAGCCGATGTCGAAACCCAGTTTTGCAGAGGCTTTCATACCGCCTTGGTTGGCAAGCACCCAGTTGTTGTTTATATAGTCCACGCCCGAGCCGGCGTCGGTTATGTTGGTCCTGCCGAAAGTGCCTATGGGACACGTTCCGCCCAGATATACCGAATAGCTCGGCCTTTGCCAGAACGATTGTGCAAAAACTCCCGTTGATACCGAAACGAAAGCGGCAATCAGCGCAATCTTCTTTAACATCTTAGCATTCATCATGTTATCTAAAATAATTTTTATCCTTACTATCTGCAATGCTTATTCCACTGTTACCGATTTGGCGAGGTTACGCGGCTGGTCCACATTGCGGCCTTTGGCAATGGCTATGTGATACGACAGCAGTTGCAACGGCACCACCGAAAGTATCGGCACAAAGCACTCCTCTGTGTCGGGGATTTCCAAGCAGAAGTCCGACAGTTCTTTCACAGCGGTGTCGCCTTTGGTAACTATGGATATTATCTTTCCCTTACGGGCTTTCACTTCCTGTATGTTGCTAAGCACTTTTTCGTACATACCGCGTTTGGGGGCGATCACCACCACGGGCATCTCCTCGTCGATAAGGGCGATGGGACCGTGTTTCATCTCGGCGGCGGGGTAGCCTTCGGCGTGGATGTACGATATTTCCTTGAGTTTCAGTGCACCTTCGAGTGCCACAGGGTAGTTGAAACCACGTCCCAGATAGATGAAGTTGCGTGCGTATGTGAATATCTGCGAATAAAGTTTGATACGGGTGTTGAGTTGCAGCGTTTCGTTGATTTTGTCAGGGATGAGCTGCAATTCTTCCACAAGCTCTGCTGTGCGTTCCTTGCTTATGGTTTTCTTTTCTTCGGCAATGTTCAACGCAATCAAGGTAAGAGTGGTTACCTGTGCGGTGAAAGCTTTGGTAGAGGCTACGCCTATCTCCGGACCCACATGCAGGTACGAGCCGGTGTCGGCAGCACGTGCTATGGACGAGCCCACCACGTTGCAGATGCCATACACAAAGGCGCCGTTCTCCTTGGCTAGCTTGATGGCGGCAAGGGTGTCGGCGGTCTCGCCGCTCTGCGAAATGGCGATAACGATGTCGTCGTCGTGGATAACAGGGTTGCGGTAGCGGAACTCCGACGAATACTCCACCTCCACAGGTATGCGCGTAAGCTCTTCGATGATATATTTTCCTATAAGTCCTGCGTGCCACGAGGTGCCGCAAGCACAAATGATGATACGTTTGGCTTTAAGAAATTTGTCTTTGTGGTCAATGATTCCCGACAGTTTCACTATCTTCTTGTTCATATTCAAGCGTCCGAGCATGCTTGTGCGCAGGGCTTCGGGCTGTTCGAAAATCTCCTTGAGCATGAAATGCGGAAAATTGGCTTTCTCCAACTGGTCGAGATTCATCTTAAGGGTCTGGATTATAGGAGTTTGCTCCACATTCGAAAGGTCGGTGATGGCCAACTCGCCATTGCGACGCATCACGGCAATCTGTTCCTCCTCCAAATAGATGACTTTTTTGGTGTATTCCACTATTGGTGTGGCATCGGAACCGATAAGGAACTCCTTGTCGCCCACTCCTATTATCAGCGGACTGCCTTTGCGGGCAGCAATAAGCTGATTGGGGTTGGATTTGTCGATAATGGCTATGGCGTAGGCTCCGATAACATTTTTCAGTGCCAGCTGCACAGCCTCGAAAAGAGTGGAGTTGTGCGACATCTGCATGTATTCTATCAGCTGTATCAGCACCTCGGTATCGGTGTCGCTGCTAAAGGTATAGCCTTTGGAAACGAGTTCTTCTTTCAGCACCTTGTAGTTTTCGATAATGCCGTTGTGTATCAGCGCCAGCCGCCCCGACTGCGAGTAATGTGGGTGGGCGTTCTGCGAGTTGGGCTCGCCATGGGTGGCCCAACGGGTGTGGGCTATGCCTATGGTGCCGCTCACGTCCTTGTCGGCCACATAGTTCTCCAAATCTTCAACTTTGCCTTTGGTCTTGTAAACCGAAAGGTCCAATTTATTGTTTATCAAAGCAATGCCTGCGCTGTCGTAGCCACGGTACTCCAGACGGTGCAAGCCTTTAATCAAAATAGGGTATGCTTCTCTGCTGCCCAAATATCCTACTATTCCGCACATAATGTATTATTATTTAAGTAATTTCTTGTAATATTTGTTGAAAAATTTCTCGTAAACGCTTACGTTTTTCTGATTATAGAAAGTCTGATAATTCTGAATTGTGATGGCAAAGACCTTATAGTCGGCCTTGTCGAATTTGTCGAGACTGCCGCCATCTTTGGTAAGGAACTGGTAGTATTCCATGGCTTCCTTGGCATTGGGGAAACGGTTCACTGTGAGCATCTGCTGCGTTTCGTTGAACAGCAGAGCATTGGTCCTCAGACCCTTGGTGGCAAAAAATTCCGTATTGAAATCGGACACGGTATATTGCATCTCGGTAGCCTTTATTTTTCGGTCGTCTAGGACAATGATAACGTAATGCTGCATATCCTCGCGCAGACGGTACATCTGTGCTTCAGGCGGCAGGTCGTCTTTGTCGTCGGCAGGTTCGGACTGTACCTGTTTGGTCTCGGTATTGGACTTTGCATTGTTTTGGACGGGAGTCTGGGGAGTGGTGGCAGCCACGGTTGTGGTGTCTGCAACAGCCTTCTGCTGTTCCTTGACCTTGTATGTATTGCCCTTCTTGAGCAGTTCTATCTGCTCCTTGGCGGTAGGAACTATGTCGCTTTTTGGGTGTTTGCTAACAATGTCCTCCAATTGTGCTATGGCCTGAGTGGTTTCGCCGAGTTTGGCATGCGACAGAGCTTCCCAGAATTTGAATTTGGGTGTGAGGTTTTCGTCCTTATACAGCGTTATCGCCGACGATGCCTTTGTGATGACTTCCCTATATCGACGACGGTTATACAAAGTGTAGATGTCGGAATATTCTTTCTCCGACATTTTGGAGCGTTTGGCAATTTCCAGATAGTAGTCCTCGTCCTGGATAAGGTTGGCGTAGTCGCTGTCGGGGAAACCGCGCAGAATCATGTTTTTATAGTAGTTGGCACTTGGGGTGTTGCCCTGTTTCTCGTACAGTTTATAAAGCTGGTAAAACGCCGGCAGCACGTTGTCCGATTCGGGGAACTCTTTGGCAATCCGCAGAAAACACTCCAGCGATTTGTCGTAGTTCTTGATGCCGTCGTTGTATATAAATCCAGCGATGAGCAGACTGCTGGCGGTGTTCAGGTTCATGGTGTCGCGCTCGGCCTGTGTCTTGGGCAGGTCCTTGAGATAGTACTCGCGGCTGAACTTGTCGTCTTTTACGTTGATGGAGCGTGTGGAGGATTTCGTTTTTGTAGTGTCGCCCATGGCCAGCTGTCCGCCGCTACTGCTTTGGTCGTCGATGCCGAACGACATAGTGGTTTTCTTCGACAGAAACCAGAAGTCCTCCAAAGCCCTCGCACCCCAGTTCTTCATAAAACTCTCCTTGCCGCGCTGCATCGTGGAAGAATTGTAGAAATACCAATCGCCCTTGAGCATGTTGCTTTGCTGCGACGAGTTGGCTTTGATAGCCGCAATCATCTCGGCCTCTATACGTTCCTGTTCTTTCTTTTTCTCTATGGCTATCAGCTTTTTGATGTATTTCTCACGTTCAAGCGAGTCCATGTCGGCCATGCGAATAAGGCTGTCATTGCGCTCTATCAAACGGGTGTGTTTTACCAGCGATGTCAGTATTTTGTGGCGTTCCTTTATTTTGTTGGCGAAGGGGTAGTCGTTGGGCATATTCACCACTGCGGTGTCATAGTATTTCTGCGATTCGTCGTAGTCCTGAATGTCTTCGTACAGCACTTTGCCGAGTTTCACTGCCGATTTCACCTTTTGCGACTTGTTGGTGCTCACACTCACCGACGACCTGAAATTGTCGCAGGCTTTTTTCATATCTTTGGCACTCAGGTACATCTCGCCTTTGGCGTAATAAATCTGATCGCGGTATTCGTAGTTTTTCTTTTCCTTCAGCATCTTGTCGAGCATCTTCAAAATGCTGTTGTAGTTGCCCTTATCCACATCGTAGCAGGCTGCAATATTCATCTGTGCGTTGAATTCCATCACGTAAGCGGGATGTTTTTTCAGACACATTTTGTAGTATTTTGTGGCGGTTGCTTTTTTGTCGAGATGATGATACACCTGGGCCATAATGAAATACAGCCTTGCCTTGAAAGCGCGGTCGCGGGTGTTGTCCACCGAAAGACGCAGGTTGTCGATGGCTTTCTTGTATTTCTCCTGTTTCAGCGACAACTCGGCGAGAGCGGGATACAGCAGCGGTGCCGTTTCGTTGGACACCTTGCCGGTGTTGAGGTCGGCGTCCATCTGGTCGAGAACCATCTCGGCCTCGCCGTATTGCCCTTCCATTGTCATGCAACGGGCGTACAGCACTTTGGCCTCGTCGGCAAGCACAGTGCCGTTATAGCTGCCCATAATAAACCGGCAGGTGGTTGCGGATGTGAGGTATTCCTGTTTGTAGAAATATGCGTAGGCGGTGAGCAGGTAGCATCGCTTCACATACTCAATCTGCTCTTTTCCGTGCGATGTCATGCTATGTTTCTGCACACCCTTGGCACCTTTTTCTATGGCGCGGTCGAGTTTCGGAGCGACGGATATTGCCTCCTGCTTGTCGCCCAGACGGTAGATGGGGAGTATTTTGGTGTAATCGTCCGCAACTTTGTCGTTAAGTTCGGCCACCGCTTCTTTCAGACTCTCGTTGCCGTTCCACCACACATTGTAGTGGGCGGTGGTATTGTGGAATTTCTTGTTCAGATAGGTGTCTTTTTCGGTAGAACACGATAATACGAACACTGCCGATATTATCAGCATAAGGCCTGTTGGCAAGTGGTTATATCGTATTCTGTTCGTTTCCAAAAAAGTTATTTCGTTGAAGTGTATCTTGTTATAACTGATTTTTGCCTTTTTTATTATAGGGGACTTCTAATTTTACATTATTTCTGATTTCATAGTCATTTTATCCGATTTTTTGCGAAGTCCGTTAAACAAATAACGAACAAAACGACACTGCAAAGTTACGATTTTATTTCTTATTTGACAAGTTTTTTCCCAATATTTTTACAGGATAGATTCCAGACCAAAACGCAACTCAGTTTTTCAAAGATAGATAAAATTTTCGATATGGCAAATCGAAACCGATTTTTTTTCTCGGTCTGCGGTTGAGTTTATGCTGCAG
>DBXF01000043.1:0-21373 GCA_002309295.1 Bacteroidales bacterium UBA1219
CAGCCGTCCCAGTCGTCTTCGGCCATACCGTCCTCGATGGAGATGATGGGGTATTTGTTCACCCAGTCTTTCCAGAAATCCACCATCTGTGCGGGAGTGAGTTTCTCTTTGGTGGACCATTTAAGCTCGTACATGTTTTCTTTGGGCAGATAATACTCCGACGAAGCGGGGTCGAGGCCGATATAAACATCTTCGCCCGGACGGTAGCCGGCTTTTTCGATGGCCTGCAGTATCACTTCGATAGCCTCCTCGTTGGAGCCGAGGTTGGGAGCGAAACCGCCTTCGTCGCCCACGTTGGTGGACATGCCTTTATCTTTCAGCACTTTGCGGAGGTTGTGGAACACTTCGGCACCCATACGCAGAGCTTCGGAGAATGTGGGAGCGCCCACAGGCATTATCATAAACTCCTGAAAATCAACGGGGTTGTCGGCGTGGGCACCGCCGTTGAGTATATTCATCATAGGAATAGGCAGGGTGTTGCCGGCAGTGCCGCCGAGGTAGCGGTACAGCTCCTGGCCGGTCTCCATAGTGGCGGCCTTGGCGCAGGCAAGCGATACGCCCAGTATGGCGTTGGCACCCAGTTTCTCTTTGTTTTTGGTACCATCGAGCTCGATCATGCGGTTGTCGATAGCGCGCTGGTCTTGCACGTACATACCTCTAAGTTCCTCATTAAGCACGTTATTTACGTTCTGCACAGCGTTCAAAACGCCTTTACCCATAAACACTTTTTCGTCGTTGTCGCGAAGTTCGCAGGCTTCGTGTTCGCCGGTGGATGCGCCCGAAGGCACGGCGGCACGGCCAAAAGCTCCTTGGTCGGTGTAAACTTCTACTTCTACAGTTGGATTGCCTCTCGAATCCAGGATCTGACGTCCTTTAATTCCAATAATTTGTGACATTTTAGTTTGTTTTTTAAGATTATTAAATATATGTTGAATTAAATTAGTTTCTGTATTTCAACTTATTACACTCCAAAATGACTGTTTGTGCTCTTTTTGGAAATAACCTGCAAAAATACACTTTTTTTGGCACTTTTGCAAGCGAAAAATCCAAAAAATAATCAAAGGTAGGTTGTGGCGTTGTTCGCCACACTGTAAACAGTCTGCTGTGCAAGGTTGCCGTTATTGTCCCAACGCAGGTTGTAAAGCTCGTTGGTAAGACCGTTGTAAATACGCCTTACAGCGTGTTGTTTGCTGTTTGGCGAGTAGGCATAGGTGTTTGCAGTTGCGGTGTCGCCCTGCTCCTTGCGGCACACGCGGCCAGCGGGAGTGGGTGTAGTGTTTGTTCTATGGCTTAACTCTCTATACATCATATTAATAACGGCAGTGGGAGTTGTTTATTGCTTTGTGGGGCATAAATCTGGCACGGCAAGGAGATCGCAACAAAGAAATAATCAAGAACCAAAAAAAATCATTTCCTGCATCGTAATAGAACTCCGTCATTTGAAAATTCCATTACGATATATTGTACACCACTTACCCTTGATGCAAAATATGATATAATTCGTAATACAACATATTGTGATCCTTTATAAGGAACAACTTTTGATACTTCAAGATCACACTCTCTTCCACATAAATTACTATCTATAAACTCACTGCAATCGCTCGAATAGATTCTTTGATAAATACAATCGCAAAAATCGGAAATCTTAAATGCGGAAGAAACATGAATCTCCTTGTTATTGATTCTTATATCCTCCTTTGTGAACTCGTTCAATATAAACTCTAGAAAAGCTGTGTCGGGCGCAAAGTCGGATTTAATAAAAAGGGAATCTTCAGGCCCACTCAATTTGAGGACAAACAATGGTTCCCGCCTCCCAAATCCATCATATGGATATGCCTCTATTACCAATTCTTCTTTGTTCTGGCAAAAAAACTTCAATGCCTTTAACCTATAACTATCATTTGTTTGCGAAAATAATGAATTGCACCCCGCAATTAATATTACTATTAATAAAATCTTTTTTTTCATCGTATAAATTTTTTTGTATCTGTTTCCAGTTGCGGCGGATTTGGTATTCTCCGCTTCGCTATCGAAACTGCCACTGGCAGTTTCTTCATACGCCGCAATTGAGTTTTTGGATTTGTAATCCCACTTTCGTTATCTGTTCGGAAGCTTTCATCGGTCATTTTTTTTCACTGCAAAAATACACTTTTTTTGGCACTTTTGCAAGCGAAAAGCAAAAAAAATCAAAGGTAGGTGGTGGCGTTGTTCGCCACACTGTAAACCGTCTGCTGCGCAAGGTTGCCATGGGTGCTATGGGGGTTATATGTTGTATCTGTGTGTGGCATTTAAAGCTTGAATGTGGCGTTTCTTTTCTTTCTTTATCATTTTAATATCGACTGCGGGGTGGGTTTATTTTTTTGGGGAGCGGAAAATGGGTGCAACGGGAAAGGACTTCACTGCGTTAATCGTATTTTATATTGATACTCTGTTTTTGCTATTCCCGGCTCTCTATAATTATAAGATGAATATAAGTCTTCAAGATTGTTTAAAGATAATTTTTCATGATCATATCGACAGGAGTATAAGTAGAATACTCCTTGCTTCATATAAGGATAAGCCATTTCATATATGGTATCTAAACTATGTTTGACGATGATGTCTTGTACATCATCCAAATGGTAATAAATGAATACTGTGTCCCATTCGTTTCCTTTATAGCAAAACATATTTATATTCGTCCGTCCTGGAGCCTTTTGTAGGAAAAGAATTCGATCATTAGATATTTTCCAATCTGCATATCCCATTATTTCTATCAATATCGAATCATATTTATTCTGATTCGGAAAATCTTTGTGGCAAGGCAATTTGTATTGCACAACATTATGGTTATCTACACATGATATATATCCACAAAAACCAAAATCTTCGTCATATATTATAGAATCTGGATAGTCTTGATTATTATCGTTTTGGTGCGAACTGCATCCCAATTGGGTAAAAAGAAGTAAAACAACAATATAATAATTAAATCTTTTGATTAATAACATGATAAAATGGTTTTAACGTTGAAATATTTTTAATAAACTTTGTTCAGGTGTGTATTTTCCGGGTTTATCCTTGTAGTTGGAATATGTATCCAGTTGCGGCGGATTTGCAATCCACCGCAATTGAGTTTTTGGATTTGTAATCCCGCTTTCGTTATCTGTTCGGGAACTTTCATCTATCTTTTTTTCTCACTGCAAAAATACACTTTTTTGGGCACTTTTGCAAGCGAAAAAACAAAAAAACAATCAAATCCGCCAATTGCGGCGGATTTGGTATTCTCCGCTTCGCTATCAAAACTGCCACTGGCAGTTTCTTCACTCGCTGGAATGCCGTTAGTGGTCACAAAAAAAGAGCATCCAAATTGGATGCTCTTAATATTGCCATGAAAAAAGCAATTATTCAGCTTTGGGTTCTTCTGCCGGTTTTTCTTCAACCTTTTCCTCGGCTTTGGCTTCGGCTTTAGGTTCTGATTCAGCGGTAGCCTTTTTGGCTCTGCTGCGGCGTGTCGATTTAGCTTTTGCAGGTTTGTTTTCCTTAAGCATGTTCTCGTTGTAGTCAACGAGTTCTATTATTGCCATTTCGGAGTTGTCGCCTTTGCGGATGCCAGTTTTCAGAATGCGGGTGTAGCCGCCGGGGCGGTTGGCCACTTTCTGCGAAATTTCTCTGAACAGTTCCGTAACGGCTTCTTTGTCTTGCAAATAGCTGAACACTATACGACGCGAGTGTGTTGAGTCCTCTTTCGAACGGTTTATCAGGGGCTCAACGTAACCTCTCAGCACCTTGGCTTTGGCCAAAGTGGTTTCAATTCTCTTGTGCTTTATCAGAGACGAAGCCATATTTGACAGCATGGCAGCTCTGTGTGCGTGAGTTCTTGACAATTTATTTTGTTTACAACCGTGTCTCATCGTTTTATTCTTTATCTAGTTTATACTTTGATATATTCATTCCGAAATCCAGGTTCTTCGACTGAACCAACTGTTCGAGTTCGTTGAGGGACTTTTTACCGAAGTTTCTGAATTTCAAAAGGTCGGCTTTATTGAAAGCCACAAGTTCGCCCAGTGTATCCACTTCTGCTGCCTTGAGGCAGTTCAACGCTCTCACCGAGAGGTCCATATCCACGAGCTTGGTCTTAAGCAACTGACGGATATGCAGTGTGTTTTCGTCGAATTCCTCGCTGGTCTGATGTGTCTCCACTTCGAGCGATATACGTTCGTCGGAGAACAGCATAAAATGCTGGATGAGTATCTTTGCTGCCTCTTTCAACGCTTCCTTGGGGTGAATAGAGCCATCTGTCTGGATATCAATAACCAGTTTCTCATAATCTGTTTTCTGTTCAACACGGTAGTTGTCCCACGAGTACTGAACATTCTTTATCGGAGTATGAATTGAATCTATGGCTATTACTCCTATAGGATCGGTGCTTTTCTTGTTTTCTTCCGAAGGCACATATCCCCTACCCTTCTCTATGCAGAGATCCATGTTGATGGCTACGGTAGGTTCCATGTGGCATATCTCCAACTCGGGGTTGAGGACTTGGAAGCCGTTCAAAAATTCGTTCAGGTCGCCGGCTGTGAAAACAGTCTTGCCGGTAATTTTCACGTTGGGTCTTTCGCTTTCCTGATCCTCAATCTGGCGTTTGAAACGTATCTGTTTGAGTTTCAAGATAATGTCGGTCATATCCTCAACAACGCCGGGGATAGTGTCGAACTCATGCTTAACGCCGTCGATACGTACCGAGGTGATAGCGAAACCTTCCAACGAGTTGATAAGAATGCGGCGCAGCGCGTTGCCTATCGTGATACCGTAGCCGGGTTCCAGTGGACGAAATTCGAATACTCCATGAAAATCATCCGATTCTAACATGATAACCTTGTCAGGTTTCTGAAATGCTAATATTGCCATTTATTTCCTTTCGCTTTACTTCTTTTATAACTAGGTTTCTATTGAGATTCAGACTGTCCCGTTATTATTTGGAGTACAACTCAACTATAAGCTGCTCTTTGATAGTTTCGGGTATGTCAGCACGTTCGGGGTAGTTGAGGAACTTGCCCGACATTGTGTTTGCGTCCCATTCCAACCAGCTATAGCGATTGGCGTTGCCGGCGAGCGAGTCGGTTATTATCTCAAGAGATTTGGAGCGTTCGCGAACCGAAACCACGTCGCCTTCTTTAAGCGAATACGAAGGGATGTTCACTACTTTTCCGTTTACGGCAATGTGAGTGTGCGAAACAAGCTGGCGAGCCTGTGCGCGGGTTCTGGCTATGCCCAGACGGTAAACCACGTTGTCCAGACGGGCTTCGATGAGCTGCAACAGCACTTCACCGGTGATACCGCCACGGCGCGAAGCTTCCTCAAACAGGTTGCGGAACTGTTTCTCCAATATGCCGTAGGTATATTTGGCTTTCTGTTTCTCCTTCAGCTGAGTGCCATATTCCGACACTTTGCCGCGACGACGGCTCTGGCCGTGCATTCCCGGAGGATATTTTTTCTTGTCATAAGATTTGTCGGCGCCATAAATCGGCTCGCCGAATTTTCTTGCTATTTTTGTTTTTGGTCCAGTATATCTTGCCATTTTTCCTATAAAATATAAGTTTATACTCTATTTTCTACTCTGTCCCTTATACGCGACGGCGTTTGGGGGGACGGCAACCATTGTGGGGAAGCGGGGTGATGTCGATAATCTCCGTTACTTCGATGCCACAAGCGTCAATTGTTCTGATTGCGGATTCCCTTCCCGAACCCGGACCTTTCACATAAGCTTTTACTTTGCGTAAGCCCAAATCGTAGGCTACCTTACCGCAATCTTCCGCAGCCATTTGAGCGGCGTACGGAGTGTTTTTCTTCGATCCTCTGAAACCCATTTTTCCGGCAGAAGACCAAGAAATCACTTGACCGGCATTGTTTGTCAACGAAATAATTACGTTGTTGAAAGAGGCAAATATGCACGCTCTTCCCACTGGTTCAACTTTTACAACTCTTTTTTTGGTTGGTTTTGAAGTTTTTGCCATGTTTTTTTTCTGTTTTTTTTATTAAACCTTTTTTACTCCCTCGGGCTCCTGTGTCCAAAAATCTGATCCGCCTGAGGTCGCACCTTTCAATTAGCCTTTAGGTGCTTTCTTCTTGTTAGCGATTGTTTTCTTTTTACCCTTACGTGTACGGGCATTGTTCTTGGTGCTTTGTCCGCGCAAAGGCAGTCCCAGACGGTGACGTATGCCTCTGTAGCAGCCGATATCCATCAGTCGTTTGATGTTCATCTGTACTTCGGAGCGCAGTTCGCCTTCCACCTTGTACTGTTCGCCGATGATGTTACGGATAGCGTTCTGTTCATCGTCGGTCCAATCTTGCACTTTCTTGTTCACGTCGATGCCAGCCTCGTTCAGTATTTTCTGGGCTGTGCTTCTTCCAATGCCGAAGATATAGGTAAGTCCTATTTCTCCTCTTTTGTTTTTGGGTAAATCAATACCTGCAATTCTTGCCATAAACTATTTATCTATTCTTTTTAAATTAAAAATTATCCTTGTCTTTGTTTGTACTTAGGATTTTTTTTGTTGATTACATAAACAACCCCTTTTCTGCGAACGATTTTGCATTCGGGGGATCTTTTCTTTACAGATGGTCTTACTTTCATTTTTTTCTTGTTTTATCTGTTTGTTTTTCTTTTTTACTTCTTTTTTATTTGTGGCGGTATGTTATCCTGCCTTTTGTAAGGTCATAGGGCGACATTTCAAGCTGCACCTTGTCGCCGGGCAGAATCTTGATGTAGTGCATGCGCATTTTGCCGGAGATATTGGCTATTATCACATGCCCATTTTCCAGTTCTACACGGAACATTGCATTGCCCAGAGCTTCGATTACTGTGCCATCTACTTGTATCGGTGGTTGTTTTGCCATTGTTGTGGTATTATTTAATGTTTTCAATTGGTTCGAAGCTCGACAAGATGTCGGGTGCGTGCTTGCCAATGGCAACATCGTGTTCGAAGTGTGCCGAGGGCTTGCCGTCCTTTGTCCTGCATGTCCATCCGTCCTCCTGCGAGAACTTCACGTTTTTCGAGCCGAGGTTTATCATCGGTTCCACGGCAATAACCATGCCTTCTTTCAGCAGCGGGCCTGTGCCTTTCACTCCGAAATTGGACACGCTCGGGTCTTCGTGCAGACGAATTCCCACGCCGTGTCCGCAGAGCTCGCGCACCACGGTGTATCCGTTTTTCTCGCAGTGAGTCTGTATGGCGTGGCCTATGTCGCCAACGCGGTTGCCCTCGACGCATTTTTCAAGGCCGAGGTACAGAGCCTCTTTGGTTACCTTAAGCAGGCGCAGAACTTCGGGACGCACCTCACCGCAGGTGAAAGTGTAAGCCGAGTCGCCTATGTAGCCGTTGAGGTTGGTGCCGCAGTCGATGGACACTATGTCGCCTTCCTTTATAAACATATCCTCTGAAGGTATGCCATGCACCACGACATCGTTGACAGAGATGCAAAGAGCGGCGGGAAAACCGTTGTAGCCTTTGAATACAGGTGTAGCACCGTTGTCCCTGATAAATTGTTCGCCAATTTTGTCAAGGAAAGCGGTGGTA
Organism: Bacteroidales bacterium UBA1219; assembly: GCA_002309295.1. Classification (GTDB taxonomy): domain Bacteria; phylum Bacteroidota; class Bacteroidia; order Bacteroidales; family P3; genus UBA1219. The sequence continues at coordinate 7,563 of DBXF01000043.1, forward strand.
ACACCGGGCTTAACGTATTTTCCCACTTCCGCCAGGGTTTTACCCACCAGCAGAGCGCTTTCGCGTATAAGCTCTATTTCCTCCTTTGTCTTCAGTCGTATCATGGTCTTTCGCAGAGAATATCTTTATTTTTACGCAGAAATCGACATTGAGTTACGTCCTTTTATACGTCCGGTCTTGGTAAGTCCGTCGTAGTGGCGCATGAGCAGGTGGCTCTCTATCTGCTGCAGGGTGTCGAGTATAACGCCCACCATAATCAGCAGCGATGTGCCGCCGTAGAACTGTGCAAACTGCGAGTTAACTCCCATCAGGCTCACAAGTGCCGGCAAAACGGCAACTATTGCAAGAAAAATAGATCCCGGAAGGGTTATTTTCGACAATATAGTTTCCAGATACTCCGCGGTTTTCTTGCCGGGTTTAACGCCGGGTATGAAACCACCGTTTTTCTTCATGTCCTCAGCCATTTGGTTGGGGTTGATGGAGATGGCGGTATAGAAGTATGTGAAAGCTATAATCATAAGTCCGAACACGAGGTTGTACCAGAAACCGTTGTAGTCGGCAAAAGCAGCCCAGAAACCCGAAGGTTCGCTTGAGAATCCCATCAATGTAATGGGTATGAACATGATGGCTTGGGCGAAGATGATGGGCATAACGCCGGCTGCATTCACTTTCAAAGGAATGTACTGGCGAACACCGCCGTACTGTTTGTTGCCCACAATGCGTTTTGCGTATTGCACAGGCACTCTGCGTGTACCCTGCACAAGCAGTATGCAAAGCAGTATAACCACAAGCAGCACAACCAGCTCGATGATGAACATCACCAATCCGCCGCCGGCCTCTTCCATACGCGAAGCGAATTCGCCGAAGAGTGCGAAGGGCAGACGGGCAATAATACCAACCATGATGAGCAGCGATATTCCGTTGCCGACGCCTTTGTCGGTGATACGTTCACCAAGCCACATCACAAACAGTGTGCCCGATGTGAGTATCACTATGCACGACAGCCAGAAGAAGAATCCCGGCGACGAGCCGTCGAAAGGATATATGGCAGTCGAGGTGGCGCCAAGCTGGTGTATCATGTTTGTGATGTATGCCGGAGCCTGAACCACGGTGATGGCTATTGTCAGCACACGTGTTATCTGGTTCATCTTTCTACGTCCGCTCTCGCCTTCGCGCTGCATTTTCTGGAAATAAGGTATCACCATGACAAACAGCTGTATCACGATGGATGCTGTGATGTAGGGCATGATACCGAGTGCGAAAATCGAGGCGTGGGAGAAAGCGCCGCCAGAGAACATGTTCAACAACCCCAAAATACCGTCGCGGGTCTGGTTCTGCAGGCCTGTCAACTGACTTGGGTCAACACCAGGAAGGACAACATAAGACCCTATTCTGTAAACCAATACCAACCCTAAGGTATAGAGTATTCGTTTGCGCAGGTCTTCTATTGACCAAATGTTCTTTAGTGTTGTTATTAATTTCTTCATAAATCGGTATTAGATTACTGTTACTACTCCGCCCTTTTCTTCGATGGCCTTTTTGGCTGTTGCTGTGAAGGCGTGTGCGGTTACGTTTATTTTAGCGTTGAGTTCGCCGCGGCCGAGGATTTTCACTTTGTCTTTCTTAGACAGGAGGCCGTTTTGTCTCAGCACTTCAAGGTCGAAGTTTTCGATATTCTTGGTTTCGTGCAGGTTGTTCAGCACATCGATATTGATACCGACGTATTCAACTCTGTTGATGTTTTTGAAACCGAATTTGGGAACACGTCTGTACAGGGGCATCTGGCCGCCTTCGAATCCCACTTTGCGGGAGTAGCCGGAGCGGGCTTTGGCGCCTTTGTGTCCGCGTGTGGAGGTGCCGCCTTTGCCGGAGCCTTGTCCTCTACCAACTCGTTTCGAGTGTTTTACCGAACCTTTTGCAGGTGTCAAACTACTTAAATTCATATCTGTATTAATAAATTTACGATGTTACTTAAATTTCTTCTACTGTGATCAGGTGTTTCACTTTTTCAATCATACCGAGAATTTCGGGGGTAGCCTGAACTTCTCTTTCGTGGTTGATTCTGTGCAATCCCAGTGCTTCCAAAGTCCTTTTTTGGCGAGCAGGACGACCAATTTTACTTCTTACTTGTTTAATTTTCAGTGTTTTCATTTCAATCTATGTAATTAGTCGTTATTATCCGTTGAAAACTTTATCAAGGCTGATGCCGCGGAGCTGGGCCACTGTGTAAGGGTCTTTCATCTGCAGCAGTGCGTTGATGGTGGCCTTAACCACGCTGTGGGGGTTCGACGAGCCTTTGGATTTTGCCAGCACGTCCTTCACGCCTACGCTTTCCAATACGGCACGCATGGCACCGCCGGCGATAACACCGGTACCGGGAGCTGCGGGTTTGAGGAACACTTTGGCGCCGCTGTACTTGCCAACCTGTTCGTGAGGTATGGTGCCTTTCAGCACGGGAACCTTGATGAGGTTTTTCTTGGCATCGTCAACACCTTTCTGAACGGCTGTCGTCACTTCCTTGGCTTTGCCGAGGCCGTAACCCACAACGCCGTTTTCGTCGCCTACTACTACGATGGCTGCGAAGCTGAAGGTTCTACCACCTTTGGTAACCTTGGTTACTCTGTTTATTGCTACAAGACGGTCTTTTAATTCGATCTCGCTTGATTTCACTCTTTTTACATTTACTTCTGCCATAACTATTTAGAATTTTAATCCTCCTTCTCTGGCTGCGTCAGCCAACGATTTAACACGTCCGTGGTACAGGTAGCCGTTACGGTCGAATACTACGGAATTGATTCCTGCGGCCAATGCTCTTTCGGCGATAGCTTTGCCTACTTTGGCTGCCATTTCGGTTTTGGTGCCGTTTTTCTCGAAAGCTTTTTCCTTGGTGGAAGCCGATACGAGTGTAACACCTTTATCGTCATTTATCACCTGGGCGTATATCTCCTTGTTACTTCTGAATACGGTCAGGCGGGGGGTTGCTTCTGTTCCGCTCACTTTATGACGAATTCTGAATTTTATCTTTGTTCTTCTTATGTCTTTTTGTGTTGCCATTAGTATGTGATTTTTCTGTTTGTTATACTAATATTTATTTAGCGGCTGCTTTACCGGCTTTCTTGCGTACCACTTCGCCCTGGAATCTTATACCTTTTCCTTTGTAGGGTTCAGGTTTGCGCAGCGAGCGTATCTTGGCTGCCACCTGACCGAGCAGTTGTTTGTCTGCCGAGGTCATTATTATCAGCGGGTTCTTACCTTTTTCAGTTATTGTCTCAACTTTAATTTCGTTGGGGAGTTCGAAGAATATGGTGTGGGAATAACCCAGCGCCATTTCGAGCACCTGGCCTTGGGCCTGTACTTTGTAGCCCACGCCTATCACTTCCTGAACGACTTTGAAACCTGTTGTAACGCCGGTAACCATGTTGTTTACCAGTGCGCGGTAGAGACCGTGTTTAGCTCTGTGGTCCTTGTCGTCGCTGGAGCGGGTCAGTGTCAGTTCTCCGTTGTCCTTGTCGAGAGACAGACTGATGCTTGGGTCCACCTTTTGCGAAAGTTCGCCTTTTGGACCTTTTACCGTAACCACATTGTCCTGCGATACGGTTACTTCTACTCCGTTTTCGATTTTAATCGGCTTTTTACCTATTCTTGACATTTCTTGTTATCTCCTCTTATTTTTGGATTTAGCTTATGTAACACAAAACTTCGCCTCCGACGTTCAGGCTTTTAGCCTCTTTGTCGGTCATCAGGCCTTTGGATGTGGATATAATAGCTATGCCTAATCCGTTCAACACTCGGGGCATTTCGTCCACGCCCACATATTTTCTCAATCCCGGGCTGCTCACGCGTGTGAGGTTGGATATTGCCGGCATTTTTGTTACGGGGTGGTATTTCAATGCTATTTTTATTGTCTGGTGTTTGGCTTCCTCGTCGAATTTGTAGTTCAGGATATAGCCTTTTTCGAACAATATCTTGGTCATTTCCTTTTTCAAATTCGATGCGGGTATTTCCACGACTCTGTGTTTTGCCATTATAGCATTTCTCATCCGAGTCAAATAATCTGCAATTGGATCTGTTACCATTTCTTGCTGTTTTTTAATGTTTATGCTTTATTAATTCTTTTTACCAGCTTGCTTTCTTAACGCCGGGGATAAGGCCGGAGATGGCCATCTCGCGGAAGTTGATACGCGAAATGCCGAACTGGCGCATGTATCCTTTGGGACGGCCTGTGAGCTGGCAGCGGTTGTGCAGGCGCACGGGAAGTGCGTTCTTGGGCAGTTTCTGCAGTGCTATCACTGCTGCTTCCACCTCTTCGGGTGTGCCTTTGCGTACCTGCTCTTTAAGGGCAGCGCGTTTTGCCGCATAGCGGGCAACCATTTTTTCTCTTTTGCGTTCTCTCGCTTTTATTGATTCTTTTGCCATTTCTTATTATTTTTGATTTTTGAATGGTAAGCCAAATTCTTTCAAAAGTGACATTGCTTCCTTGTCGGTCTTGGCCGAGGTGACGAAGGTGATGTCCATTCCCTGGATGCGGCCGATTTTGTCGATGTCAATCTCGGGGAATATGATCTGTTCGGAGATGCCGAAAGTGTAGTTTCCGCGTCCGTCGAAACCTTTGTCGTTGATACCTCTGAAGTCTCTGATACGGGGTATGGAGGCTGTTATCAGACGTTCGAGGAACTCGTACATGCGTTCGCCGCGAAGGGTTACGCGCACACCAATGGGCATGCCGCGACGCAGTTTGAAGTTCGAGATGTCTTTTTTGGACTTGGTGGCTACGGCTTTCTGGCCGGCTATCAGAGTCATTTCCTCTATTCCCTGGTCAATCACTTTCTTGTCGGCGATTGCTGCCTTGCCCAGACCTTGGTTGAGCGATATCTTGAGCAGGCGGGGCACTTGCATTACAGTCTTGTAGCTGTACTCTTTCATCAAAGAAGGAACTATCTCTTCCTTGTATTTCTTTTTTAATGTTACTTGATAATCCATATTACTTTATCACCTCCCCTGATTTTTTAGAATAGCGTACTAATTTTCCTGTTTTCTCGTCGATTTTTCTTCCAATTCTTGTGGGTACGTTGTTTTCCATAACCATGAGATTGGAGATGTGGATTGGGGCTTCTTTCTCTACTATGCCTCCCTGGGTGTTCTTTGCATTGGGTTTGGTGTGTTTTTTCACAATGTTGACACCTTCCACTATGGCTCGATTCTTTTCGGGATACACTTTGAGCACTCTGCCGACCGAGCCTTTGTCATCGCCGGCTATCACTTTTACAGTGTCCCCTTTCTTAACGTGCAGTTTCATATTGTTTCTTGCGTTTTTTTAATGTTTATAAAACTTCGGGGGCCAAGGATACAATTTTCATGTATTGTTTCTCGCGCAGTTCGCGTGCCACGGGTCCGAAGATACGTGTACCGCGGAGCTCGTCGGCTGGTGTGAGGAGCACGCAGGCGTTGTCGTCGAAGCGGATGTATGATCCGTCGGCGCGTCTAACTTCTTTTTTGGTGCGCACTACCACGGCTTTCGAAACAGCTCCCTTTTTGATGTTACCTGATGGGATGGCGTCTTTTATGGCCACCACGATTTTGTCGCCTATGGAGGCGTATCTTTTCTTGGTGCCTCCCAATACTCTGATACACAGGGCGCTCTTGGCACCACTGTTATCGGCGACTGTCATTCTTGTTTCTTGCTGTATCATAACTATTTAGCTCTTTCTATTATTTCAACTAATCTCCAACATTTGTTTTTGCTCAAAGGACGTGTCTCCATTATGCGAACAAAATCTCCGATGTTGCATTCGTTTTTCTCGTCGTGAGCCATGAATTTGGTGCTTTTTTTCACGAATTTGCCGTACTTGGGGTGTTTCACCTTACGTTCAACGAGCACCACGATGGATTTGTCCATCTTATTGCTTACAACGGTTCCGAGTCTTTCTTTTCTTAAGTTTCTTTCCATTTTTTGCTTCGGATTTGTTTACTATTTGGCTTCCCCTTCTATTTCGCGGCGGCGAAGTTCGGTGAGGCAGCGTGCTATAGTTTTTCTACTTTCTTTTATTTTATTGGGGTTTTCGATTGGCGAAACGGCATGGTTCAGTTTCATTTTCAGAAGCATGTCGCGCTCAACGTCCAACTTCTCTTTTATTTCGGCTGTAGAAAGCTCTTTCAATACTAACTTGTTTTTCATCTCTTTTCTGCTTGTTTATTTATTCTTCAACATAATCCCGTTTTACAACGAATTTTGTTGTGATAGGCAGTTTCTGGGCAGCAAGACGGAGGGCTTCTTTTGCCACTTCCATCGGAACGCCTTCAGCTTCGAAGAGTATTGTACCGGGCATTACTCTTGCCACGAAGTATTCGGGTGCTCCCTTACCTTTACCCATACGAACCTCGTTAGGTTTCTTGGTGATGGGTTTGTCGGGGAATATGCGTATCCATATCTGTCCTTCACGTTTCATGTGACGGGTTACCGCTTGACGTGCAGCCTCTATTTGTCTTCCCGTGATAAAACACGTTTCAAGGGATTTGATACCGAAGGTACCGAAGGCGAGTTCGTAGCCTCTGTGGGCGTTGCCTTTTATTTTCCCTTTCTGCTGCTTCCTATATTTTGTTTTTTTCGGCTGTAACATTGTTACTTCTCTTTATTGGATTTTTTAACCTTTATTATTTCTTGTTCTTCTTGCGCGGGGTGCGGGTGCCGACTGGCGTGCTCCGCCGCGTCTTTCGCGAGTCTGTCCGCCCACTGTGGAGGGCACAAGCTCCTGTTTGCCGTATACTATTCCGCGGCAGATCCACACTTTAACGCCGATGCGTCCGTAGGTGGTGTGTGCTTCGGCCTGCGAGTAGTCGATGTCGGCGCGCAGGGTGTGCAGTGGTGTTCTGCCCTCTTTGTAGTGTTCGGTACGTGCTATCTCGGCACCGCCTATACGTCCGGAGATGGAGACTTTTATGCCTTCGGCTCCCACGCGCATGGTGGACGAGATGGCTGTTTTCACAGCTTTGCGGTACTGAACGCGGCCTTCGATCTGACGGGCTATGTTCTGGGCCACCAGAACGGCGTCGGTTTCGGGGCGTTTCACCTCAAAGACGTTTATCTGCACGTCTTTGCCTGTGAGTTTCTTCAGCTCTTCTTTCAGTATGTCAACGTCGCTGCCGTTGCGGCCTATCACGAGACCCGGACGGGCGGAGTTGATGGTAACTGTGAGGAGTTTCAGGGTTCTCTCGATGTATATTTTCGATACACTGGCTTTGGCCAGACGGACGCTCAGGTATTTGCGGATTTTGTTGTCCTCTACCAGCTTGGGTCCGAACTTTCTGCCACCGTACCAGTTGGAATCCCATCCTCTTATGATTCCTAGTCTGTTTCCTATTGGGTTAGTTTTCTGTCCCATTCTTATTCTTCTTTATTATTATTTTTGTTCTTCTACTTCTTGAGTAGTTTCAACTTCTTTTTGAGCTTTATCTTCCACTCTGTTGCCAAGTACCATGGTGATGTGGTTGGAACGTTTTCTTATTCTGTAACCTCTTCCCTGCGGTGCTGTGCGGAGACGTTTCATCGAGCGGCCGCCGTCAACCATGATGGTTTTTACGTACAGCTTGTTGTCTTCGATGCGTTGGCCTTCGTTCTTGCTCTGCCAGTTGGCTATTGCCGACAGGAGGAGCTTGCGCATTTTAGGGGCGGATTCTCTCGGGCAGTACTGCAGTACTCCGAGAGCTTTGTCAACGTCCAGACCTCTTATCATATCGGCCACAAGTCTCGTTTTGCGGGGCGAAGTAGGATTGTTCATAAGTTTCGCCATGTAAACGGTTTTCTTGGCTTCCTTGCGTGCTTCGGCACTATTGTGTTTTCTTTGTCCCATTTCTGCGAATTGTTTTATTTGTTTCCTTTATCTTTTTGTCCGGCATGTCCGCGGAAAATGCGTGTGGGGGCAAACTCACCCAATTTGTGTCCGACCATGTTTTCGGTTACATACACGGGTATGAATTTGTTTCCGTTATGAACTGCTATTGTCTGTCCTACGAAATCGGGGGAGATCATGGAGGCGCGAGACCAAGTCTTTATGGTGACTTTTTTGTTGGACTGTGCGGCCTCTACCACTCTTTTTTCCAGTTTGTGGAAAATGTACGGACCTTTCTTTAATGAACGACTCATCTCTTTTTACTTTTTGTTAATCGTTATTACTTCTTTCTTCTTTCAATGATGTACTTGGTCGACTGTTTCTTGGGAGCGCGAGTCTTGTATCCCTTGGCGGGTATGCCCTTGCGCGAGCGCGGGTGTCCGCCGGCCTGACGGCCTTCACCACCGCCCATGGGGTGGTCAACGGGGTTCATCACTACTCCACGGGTACGCGGACGGCGTCCGAGCCATCTGCTACGACCGGCTTTACCTGATACCTCAAGGTTGTGTTCGGGGTTGGACACAATGCCTATGGTTGCCTTGCAGGACTGGAGTATCAGTCTCATCTCGCCCGACGGCATTTTTATTGCCGCGTATTTTCCATCTCTCGACATCAGCTGGGCGTAAGCGCCTGCGGTGCGAACCATCTTGGCGCCCTGTCCCGGACGCAGTTCGATGTTGTGTATCAATGTTCCAAAGGGGATTTCACCCAATGGCAATGTGTTGCCTATCTCCGGGGCAACTCCGCTACCTGACATAATTGTCTGACCGACCTTAAGTCCTTGGGGAGCAACGATGTAGCGTTTTTCTCCGTCGGCGTAACATACCAATGCTATGCGCGAAGTACGGTTGGGGTCGTATTCTATGGTTTTCACAACTGCGGGTATCGAATCTTTCTCTCTCTTGAAGTCGATGATACGATATTTTTTCTTGTGACCGCCGCCGATATAGCGCATGGTCATCTTACCTTGGTTGTTTCTACCGCCAGATTTACGATAGCCGTAGGTTAAGCTCTTCTCGGGTTTCGACGCTGTGATGTCGTCGAAAGTAACAACTACTTTGTGGCGTTGTCCCGGTGTCGTCGGTTTTAATTTCTTTAAAGCCATCTCTCTTTAAATATTGCTATAAAAATCTATTGTGTTATCTTTTGCAAGCGTTACTATTGCCTTCTTGTACGCAGGTTTCTTTCCTGTGATGAAGCCGGCCTTGGTGTAGCGCGATTTTACTTTTCCGCTGTAGTTCATGGTGTTCACGTCAACAACTTTTACGTTGTAGAGTGCCTCAACAGCGTTTTTTATCTGGTATTTGTTCGCCCGTTTATCAACGACAAAGCCGCAACGGTTTGGCATTTTTTCCGTTGTGCGTGTCATTCTTTCACTTATCAGCGGTTTTACTATGATTTCCATCGTATTTTTAGTTTTTTTTGTTCACAATTAGTTTATTTCACTGCCAAAATACGGGCAATTTCCGCAACAGCGCTCTCAGATACGATAAGATTTGCACAGTTCATAATGCTGTAAGTGCTTAAATCTGAACCTTTTGCCACTCTTACGTTGGGTATGTTACGGGCTGACAAAGATACGAAATTATTTGGTTCTGCAAAAACAAAAAGTGATTTTTTTTCTGCAACTTTCAAATTATTAACAATTTCCACCATTTTTTTGGTCTTGGGGGCGTCCATTGTAAAGTCTTCGATAACCATCAGCGCGTTTTCTGCCACTTTGTAGCTGAGGGCCGAACGGCGTGCCAGTTGTTTTACTTTGGTGTTGAGCTTAAAGCGGTAGTCTCTGGGCTTGGGGCCGAAAACTCTTGCTCCGCCTACCAGCACAGGCGAGTTGATGTCGCCACGACGTGCTCCTCCACCGCCTTTCTGACGGCCGAGTTTGCGGGTGGAACCGCTTATTTCGCTTCTTTCTTTCGATTTGTGTGTACCCTGACGCTGGTTGGCCAGATACTGTTTGCAATCCAGATATATGGCGTGGTCGTTGGGGGTCATTGCGAATACGGAGTCGTCCAGATTTATGGTGCGTCCTGTTTCGCTGCCGTTGATGTTATATACTTTTAACTCCATCTCTCTAATTTTAAAATTGAACCTTTAGCTCCGGGTACTGACCCTTTTACTATCAATAAATTCTTTTCGGGGAAAATCTTCACTATCTGAAGGTTTTGCACCTTGACGCGTTTGTTACCGGTTTGTCCGGCCATGCGCAGTCCTTTGAACAGACGTGAGGGGTACGACGATGCTCCTACCGAACCGGGGGCTCTCAGACGGTCGTGCTGGCCGTGGGTCTTGTCGCCTACGCCGCCGAATCCGTGACGTTTCACAACGCCCTGGAAACCTTTACCTTTCGATGTTCCCACTACGTCGACATATTCGCCTTCGGTAAACACTGTAACGTCGAGAACTTCACCGAATTTCTTTTTGTGGCCTTCTTCGAAGCGCGAAAATTCGGCGATGTAACGTTTGGGAGTGGTGCTTGCCTTGGCAAAGTGACCTCTCATGGGTTTTGTTGTGTGGCTCTCTTTCTTTTCGCCGAAAGCCAGCTGGATGGCGTCGTAGCCGTCCTTCTCAATTGACTTTACTTGTGTCACGACACAAGGACCTGCTTCTATCACTGTGCACGGAATCTGTTTTCCGGAGGCATCGAACAAGCTGGTCATTCCAATTTTCTTTCCTAATAATCCTGACATTTCTTGTTACTTTTTACTTTGTTTTTTTCCTTGTCAGCTTGCTTGTCGAGCATTGGCTGACGTTCTTTACTTTCTTTTGCCGTAATCTCAGACTTTGATTTCAACTTCCACGCCGCTGGGGAGCTCGAGTTTCATCAGTGCGTCGATAGTTTTGGACGATGAGCTGTAGATGTCCATCAGTCGTTTGTACGAGCTGAGCTCGAACTGTTCTCTCGACTTTTTGTTGACGAATGTCGAACGGTTAACGGTGAAAATCTTCTTGTTGGTTGGCAGTGGTATAGGACCATTGACAACAGCGCCCGTCATTCTTACGGTCTTTACGATCTTCTCGGTCGATTTGTCAACCAAGTTGTGGTCGTACGATTTCAATTTGATTCTGATTCTTTGGTTCACGTTTTTTTGATTTATAAATCGTTATTTACTTAATGTTTCAATATTTGTTCTGTCAATTCCTTGGGTAGCTCGGCGTAGTGCGAGAACTCCATTGTGGAGTTGGCCCTGCCGGATGTGAGGGTGCGCAACGTGGTTACGTATCCAAACATCTGCGACAGGGGCACGTAGGCGTGCACTGCCTGTGCTCCGACTTTGGCTATCACGTTTTCGAGCACTCCGCGGCGGCGGTTGAGGTCGCCAGTTACATCGCCGAGATAAGCGTCGGGGGTTATCACCTCGAGTTTCATGATGGGTTCCAGCAGTATGGGCGCTGCCTTGCGGCAGGCTTCCTTGAAACCTATCTGAGCGCAGAGCTCGAACGACAGTGCGTCGGAGTCCACCGGGTGGAACGAGCCGTCGATTACGCGGACTTTGAGGCTTTCCATCGGGAAACCGCCCAGAACGCCGTTCTGCATTGCCGTGCGGAAACCTTTCTCGATGGCCGGCATAAATTCCTTGGGGATATTGCCGCCGCGCACGTCGTTGATGAACTGCAGTCCTTTCACGTCGTCGTCGGCTGGCGAGATCTCGAAAATAATGTCGGCGAATTTGCCCTTGCCACCGGTCTGTTTCTTGTAAACTTCGCGGTGCTGGTATGTTTGTGTTATAGCTTCTTTGTATGCCACCTGCGGTGCGCCTTGGTTCACCTCCACGCCGAATTCGCGTTTCATACGGTCGAGGATGATGTCGAGGTGCAGCTCGCCCATGCCGCGGAGGATGGTCTGTCCCGAAGTCTCGTCGCTTTCCACAACGAGGGTGGGATCCTCTTCCACGAGTTTCTGCAGGGCGTTGGTCATCTTGTCGATGTCGGCCTGAGTCTTGGGTTCCACGGCTATTCCGATAACGGGTTCGGGGAATTTCATCGACTCGAGGAGTATGGGGTGACGCTCGTCGCAGAGTGTGTTGCCGGTTTTTATCTCCTTGAATCCCACGGCAGCGCCGATGTCGCCGGCCTCGATACGGTCGAGGGGGTTCTGTTTGTTGGCGTGCATCTGCATTATGCGCGAGATACGTTCTTTCTTGCCTGTGGATGCATTATATACGTAGGAGCCAGATTCGAGGCTGCCGGAGTACACTCTGAAGAAACAGATGCGTCCCACGTAGGGGTCGGCGGCTATCTTGAAGGCGAGTGCCGAGAAGGGCGCGTTAGCGTCGATCTGGCGTGTCTCTTCTTTGTCGGTCTTGGGGTTGATACCCTGTATCTCGTTTACGTCGAGGGGACTGGGCAGGTAGGCGGCCACTGCGTCGAGCAGCGACTGTATGCCCTTATTTTTAAACGAAGCGCCACACAGCACGGGCGTTATCTTGCGTGCAAGTGTGGCTTTGCGTATCTCTGCGCGTATCTCGTCTTCGGTGATGGAGTCGGGGTCGTCGAAGAATTTGGCGAGCAGTTCTTCGTTCTCTTCGGCTACGCCTTCGATAAGGCGCTGGCGGTATTCGGCAACGGTATCCTTAAGGTCTTCGGGCATCTCCACCTCGAAGAATTTGGAGCCGTTGGAGGCTTCGTCCCAGATGAGGGCTTTGTTGGAAATGAGGTCCACCACGCCTTTGAAGAGGTCTTCCTGGCCGATGGGTATTTCCAAGGGTATGGGGTTGGTTCCGAGTTTCTCCTTTATCTGGTTGACAACGGAGAAGTAGTCGGCACCGGCGCGGTCCATCTTGTTGACGAAGGCTATGCGCGGCACGTTGTATTTGTCGGCTTGGCGCCATACGGTCTCGGACTGGGGTTCGACGCCGCCCACAGCGCAGAAAATGGCTATGGCGCCGTCGAGCACGCGCAGCGAGCGTTCCACCTCAACGGTGAAGTCCACGTGACCCGGAGTGTCGATGATGTTGAACTTGTACTCGTCGCCTTTGAAGTGCCAGAACACCGTGGTGGCTGCCGAGGTGATGGTTATGCCTCGCTCCTGCTCCTGTTCCATCCAGTCCATGGTGGCGGAGCCGTCGTGAGTCTCGCCGATTTTGTAGTTCTTGCCGGTATAATACAGGATACGCTCGGTAGTGGTAGTCTTACCGGCGTCGATGTGGGCCATAATGCCAATATTGCGTGTATATTTAAGGTCGGCCATCGTTGTATCCTGTTTTTACCTTTGTTACTGTTTCGGCGTTTGTTAGAATCTGAAGTGGGAGAATGCCTTGTTGGCGTCGGCCATACGGTGGATTTCCTCTTTACGTTTGAAAGCGGAGCCTTCTTCCTTGTAGGCGGCCAGTATCTCGCCCGAAAGTTTCAGGGCCATGGTTTTCTCACTTCTCTTACGAGCGAAACCGATGAGGTTTTTCATGCCTATCGACTGTTTACGTTCGGGACGTATCTCCGAAGGAATCTGGAAGGTGGCGCCACCGATACGACGGCTGCGAACCTCCACGGAAGGAGTTACGTTGGTGAGGGCTTTTTTCCACACCTCGAGACCGTTTTCCTGTGTGCGGTCCGAAACAACGTCTATCGCTTCGTAGAAAATTTTGTATGCTATGGTTTTTTTACCGCCCATCATCAGGTTGTTGACGAACTTGGTCACCAAAGTGTCGTTGTACTTCGGATCCGGCAAAATTATTCTTTTCTTGGGTCTTGCTTTTCTCATCTCTTTATAATATAAAAGCTAATTGTTTTGTTCTTGGTTTATTTTGCTGCTTGTTTCGGACGTTTGGCACCGTATTTGGAGCGGCGTTGGCGACGGCCTTCCACTCCGGAGGTGTCCAGAGCTCCGCGAATGATGTGATATCTTACACCGGGGAGGTCTTTCACACGACCGCCTCTGATCATTACTATGCTGTGTTCCTGCAGGTTGTGGCCTTCACCGGGGAT
>DBXF01000043.1:21529-31057 GCA_002309295.1 Bacteroidales bacterium UBA1219
TAATTGTTGAATTGTTGGCATTTCTTACTTTTTATTATATTTTTCTGTTGTTTTTTATACTTTTCTACCCAATTTTGGGACTGCAAAAATACGACTTTTTTCTGGATTGACAAAGACAGCTCCGTTTATACTCTGTTAAATAAAGTTAAAATCTTTCGGGCGCATTGGAATACAAAGTGTTACAAAATTCATTTTTTTGTAACTTACTGAAAATATTTTTTATTTTTGGGGGAAATTTGTGGTTTTTCAGGTCGGTTCTGGGCGATTTATCAACATTTTGATGTTTATTTTCAACATTTTTTTCGCCAAAAACGCCCTTTTTTCGGAAAAACGCAGTTAATAGTATGGTTTTCAAACGATTGACATAGTATTTTTCCTAGGATAATTTATGTCTTTTGCTTCCTGTTCGCTGGCGGCTCGCGAAGTTTTTGTATATATTGTAGATCAAATCATAGTTTCGATGGGAGAAAAATAGTCAATAAGAAAGTCATTATATTATGTGCCCTAGGTATTATGCAGATTTCTAACAACCACAACGCCATCAGTACCAACTGCAAGCAACCGTTTTTCATCTTGAGAAAAAGCGGCTGAAGCAACGCAACCAGCACGACTAGCTACGCCTTCTATTCCATCTCCAAAATCATTATACTGTTCTACACATTTTTCAAAATCACTCACTTTATGTATAAATATGTTCCCTGAGGGCTGATGCCCCCATAGACCATCTGGGTGGTGGGTATAATCTATATAATTTTGATCTGAAAGAGCTATATAATTACCCGAAGGACTAAAACATAATAAACTTTTACCTTCTGCAATTTTTCTTTCTTCATAATTAGATTCAGCAGTTGACAAATAAGCATTCGCACGACTATCATAATATGCAACATCACCTTTCTTACTAAACATAGCCATCCACACAGCATATAAATCATCGTCTTTATCACTACGTATTATTTCTTTATTATTCTCCAAATCATACAACACAAAAACTCCTTCTAAAGCATGTCTAAAATCATCCTCTTTCATTTTTGCACCGAACGCAAGAAATCGAGAGTCATACGAAAATGCTACATAATTCAAAAACCAAACACTACGCCCAATCAGTATTTTATGATTTATTGAAGGCCCAACACCTTTATCCCTATATATAACAAATCCATTAGAATCAATAAAAAGAGACGTAAATTGTTCTTTGTCATTCAAATAATACTCCATCGTATTAGAAACATTTTTTTGAATCATAATCTTTTCAGCATCAGACTCATAACCCTTGCAATTTTCAAGAATATGGTATGATAATTTGTCAATCCCATATCTTTGCATTAAAGACTTACGTTCTTCTATTTTCTTTTTTTTCTCATTTTCATCATCAGAGTATGTAAAATCATACTTCTTCCGTATTTCACAGTATTCATCAAATGTTATTTCCTTGTCTAATAATCTATCATAATATACAACCTTGAAATTATTATCGGCTTCCCATTTACCGTCAGGACTTACAAATGAGTACTTCAATATATCTCTTGGTTCTATCCTCTCTAATGTTATAGGGTCTCGCCAAACCGGAAGCCTTCCATCAAAAGAATTCATGTCTAACTCAAAATTGTATCCATTCACACCACAGTTTCTCGAAACAGTTGAGCCATCAACTTCAAAAGAAGTCTTATCTAAATCTTCAAAACCGAAAATGTCAAGTTGTTTATTTAGTCTATTAAAAACTGCGACCTTACTATCACTTGTAAAAAACGCATTTGAATAATTTGAGCTGTCATATAAAGCCTCAAATATCTGGACACGTGAATTGTCCGACAGGTTTCTTAAGTATATATTATTATCTTCTTTTGTTACAAATAGTTTACCTTTATCTGATTGAGATATAATATTCTCTCCTTCATTCAAATCTATTATTTTGCACCCATCATTCTTCACTTCACCATCTGCCTCAGAATCAGACTGTTGAACAAAAACAGCATTATTAAAATCCAATTCATTGTTTAATTCCCCTTCCAATTCAAAAGAAAAGCTCATAGCATTTTTAAATGGTGTCCAAGGATCATTATCAATAATTAAACGGCCCCTTAAAAGCATCATTTTCTCTTTGCGTTTATAATACGAAGTCATTTCATCGAACACAAATCTATTTATAAACCATCTTTTAATAGAGTATTGTTTTAACAAAGGATAGTGTTCTTTATAAAAATCATCGAATTTGTCAAGCAAGCTATTGAAAAAAACATTTTCAACACCCATCCAATTAGATATCATATATGGCAACTTTAATTTGGTTTGATTAATAACATATTTTTCACCGTTACCCAAACCAAATAATTGATACTCATATTGTTTATAGCCTTCACTAACACATTTCAGCAAATAATTATTATATAGTAAATAATGACTTCCTATATATCCAGTTTCTTCAATGACAATAATATTCTGAGAATAAAGATTCATCCTATAAAGGCGGTTATCATCTTTAACAAAATAAAAATTATTCGCAAATAAAGAATACTGACCAGAGAAACATACAATCTCCTTCTTGATAAGGAAATCAAAAACGCTAACATTTCCATCATCTTTTTTATATATTACAACATGATTGCAACAAAAAATATGGTTAGAATATCTGAATAACACCTCACCTTTTTTAGCATCATATATAGAATAATCTCCTTTCGTTTTAAAAACAAAATACCTTGTTTCTCTAATACCCTTTGTTTCATATAATATTTCTTCTGGCGAAAAATTGAATTCCACTCTTTCCTCTCCAGTCTCTCTATTTTGCACATACATTCTATCTTTTGTAAGCAAGAAAATCCATGGATTCTCATCAAAAACAAAAGCCTTTTTGATACTACTTCCGCCAAGTTTTATCGCATCCTCTATAAAAACCGTCTCCTCTTGATCCCCTGACACGAAGACATGTTTACCCGCGCTCAGACGCAAGCTAAGTTCATCGGCAAATCGGTAATCTTTACCTGTTACGATATCGGAGACATTTATAGTACCATTATATTTAAGAACAATATCATTATTCAGATATGCGTGGTGTGTATTAATTGTAAATCTATCCATAATATTTTTAGTGTTTGTATGCAAATTTTCGGTTATTATCTTTTTCGGGAAATTCTATTCTTATCTTCTTCGGACAATTCTATTTTTCCTTTTATATTAAGTTCCGTAACACTTATTCTAGTTTGAGTTTGAGCATATTTATACAACTCATCTAAATTCTTCAAGCCTTTGGAAACACCTTCTACGTAGAACAACAAAGTCTGCATAAACTTAAAATAATAAATACCTTGTTGTGGTCTTATCGAATAAATCACCTCTTTTTGATTGTCACTAAGCACAGAGCCACGATGATTTAAATTTCTGAACTGATAAATAGCCTCAAAAATGTTTTTATATTCGACAAATTGATGATATTCCTGACTTATAAGTTTCCCTTGATAGCATAGGAAATATAAAATACAGTAAATTTTATCTACCGCCCATTGTGCGGACAAATTGCTCAATGATTTTTCTGGAGCTTTTTTACCAAACAAAAGCTTTGCAATTTGATATGACGATGTTGACATGCGGTCTGAAATAGTTGGTGTTGCCCAAGAGCCATCTGCCTTTTGAAAACTTTTTACATATGCAGGATGTCCCATCAATTTAGACACAGATTCGTTCAGTTTTCCTATACTGCATACGGAATTGGTAATACGTTCAATTTGTTGATATAGAGCTAATGAAAAGTCATCAAAAGAGTTTTTTCTATGAAAAAACTCCATTTGAACAAAATCCTCAACAAGACCCGGGACGATTTCTTTGATTGGAAAATCTTTATAAAATTGCTCAGCTTGTTCTCGAATATTTTTCTCAATGCAATACTCATATATTTCATCTATCTTTTCACCACTACCAAACCTTCTCTCCAATTCTGCAAGGAGCCATTCATTGCCTTCTTTTCGGGCATACTGTTCAATTTTGACAATATGTTCCAATATTGCTTTCCTGTTATCGCTCATAATATTGTCGTGCACTACAATGTTTATGATTATGTTCTTTGTATTCTATTTTAATAAATTGTTCAGACCCATCAGCTCTTTCAAAAGAGCATCGTCATTTGAGATATTGCTTTGATTATCACAAACAACTTTTATCGTTTTGCTACTACAAATTTTCCCCACCAACTTTTCAAACCTCTCCGACAATCCTCTATAGGTACTATCGTCAATCCCTTTTACCATTTTCAGATAATCGAGTTTACCGGCTATTATATTCTCTATGTGATGTTGTCCCTCAATATGTTTAGTGGGATGGTAGTGTTTGAGAAATACTTCCTGAGCCTTTTCATACCCAAATGTCTCCCAATTGTGTATAAGTGTCCGCAGTTGTTTTATGTATTTGCGAGGCACGTTGGGCTTTTCGTTTATCGTAACTCCTGTAACTTCCTGTCTATTACCACGATTAAGCAAACGCGTCTTCGCTGCATTCATCTTAAAATGTTCCTCTTCCTCAATAATGTGCTTCAGCGATTGACAAAAACGGCCTGTTTCATCAAACACATCTTCCATGCCGCTAAAAGTAATATCATCGGCATAACGTGTGTATTTCAATTTGTATGCTTTGGCCAATCTCAACAATTTCCTGTCCAACCTTTCGCAAATAAAGTTCGTTATAGTGGGCGAAGTTGGTGCGCCTTGGGGCAGTACATTGTTTCCGTCGGCATTTGTATAGCAACACAAATCGGCAACTGTACTTGCCATTTCTTGATTCAAACAAAATGGTTTTGATTGCAATCGTTTAAATACACGCCCGGATGTAATTGAAGGAAAGAAGTCTTTCAAATCAACATTGTACACATATCTCTGACGCAAATGCACCATCGCTCCATCAACGACAGAACGATTAGGGACAAATCCTTTTGCCGCTTCACAAGGCATATAAACAGACTGAAAAACAAGATTCAGACACTTCTGGATAGTCTTAAGTCCTTTGCATGGAGCGTCAATGTTTCTAAATTCTCCTTTTTTCTTTTTGGGAATCAGAAAAGAAACATATCTCTTTTTATTATTAGCAGAATAAGTGTGATAATTAAGCTGCCGCATAGTTATTGGCTTGGCTTTTTTTCCATAGATTTTACAAACAGCAACATTTAGCAAGCCTAGCAGATCATTTTTAGTTTCCATCTTTTTCCACAATTCTTCTATTTCAGGAACAGACTCAACAACATCCAAATCATCAAACGACCCACTACCTAATACAGTGTCACTATCATCTGGAGAGAAATCTTTGATAGATGGGAACAATTCTCGTTTTTCTATTTTGTTATTATCTTCAGCCACAATCTTGTAGTTTCTTGTTTTGTTAGTCAATATTTTTCATTCGCTTGAAAAAGCCTTATCTTCGATTGTTATCTTTGAACTTTAATTACTTCAGATCGACCGGCATCGAAGCAGGAGTGTCCCAAGTTATTTTATTGTTTGTGTATTATGAGTAAGAAAAAAGTAGGAGGAGTAACTAGCTTCTTGCGAAGTGAACACGTCAACTGCATCGAACTTCGAGAACGAACTAACTTGCAAACCATGCCCTAGGCATGAGCCTGCCGATAGCAGCAGGCGAGTGCCAGTTGCAAAACAACCAGCGAGTCTAATTCAGTTTTCAAAGATAACAATCGTGTCAAAGGTCTCTTGCTGTTTTTAAAGAGCTTGTCAGCATCCGCTCTTTTTCTGTTTTGCAAAAATACGATTTATTTTCGTATTATTTGCTTCTTCGTTTTTGCAAAATTACAACCGACGCACGAAATGTATTTTCGCGCATTCTTAAAATCCTAAAAACGAGTAATCTCCGTCGAAACCTTCGGGCATATCGCCATACTGTCCGTCGGTAAGGGCGTCCCAAGTATCGCGCTCCCAGTCGGTATCGTCGTAGCTGTCGTAGCCATCGCAGCCATAATCTTCTTCGAAATCGTCAAATTCTGGTCCTTTTTTGTAATTGTTCATTTTCATTTGTTTTGTTTGTTTCACTTCCGTTTTACGTTTGCAAAGATACGAAGACTCTGCGAAACCTATTTTCGCAATATTGTAAATCATTTTGTTTCAGTGCTATACATTTGCAAAAAAGTCCGGTTTTCGGTTATTTTCATTTAGTATTTGAGGAGTTTTCGGGGGTAATTATTGCTTTATAAAGCGTTTGTCCCTTGGTGGTAAGCAGATATTTCTGGCGCGGGTGACGGGGTGTTTGGGGGTACAGCAGGCGTACAAAACCCGCTGCTATAGCAGGGTTGAGATAGTTTTGCAAGAACGTGGGCCTATGCTTAAGCGCCAAGGATTCCATCATTTGTGTAACGGACAATTCCTGAGTATTTATAGCCAATATCAATCTCAAAATATCGGGGTTATCTATATGGAACAAGTTGTCGTGCTTGTTCGGTGCTTGTTCGGTGCTTGTTCGGTGCTTGTCCTGTACTTGTCCTGTACTTGTGGTAAAGTTGGGCTGCTCTTTCCATTCTGCCGGTGGGTTGATATGCAGATAGCGGTTGCGCAGATCCCATTGTTCGCCCAAAAGCAAATTGCGGAAGAAACGTTCAAGATAAACCGGACTGTAGTCGATACCCTTTTTGGCATTTTTATAGTTGGCTCGTACAAGGGCATTGCGGAAATACCACGAGTGTTTGGCAAAAAGATCGTTCTCAACATCAAAACCCATCGACCGCAAATACTGTATGGCAAATACGGCCGTGGCACGTGTATTTCCTTCACCGAAGGCATGAATCTGCCACATGCCAGAGACAAACTTGGCAACATGAGCCACCAGCTCATCATTGCCGATACCCTTGTAACTGTAGTTACGTTCCTGCTCAATGTCGTGATCGATGGCACGGTGCAAATCCTCCCAGTTGAGATAGCTCACCGTGTCGCCTTCCAGTACCCACTCGCGTTTTACGGTGTCGTATTTACGCAATTCGCCTGCATGCTTAAGCACTCCTTCGAAAATACGACGATGTACTGAAATATAGCCTTTTGTAGAGAAATCGAATGTCTTGGACGAGAGTATCCGCTTAATGTTTTTAGATGCTTTGTCGGCTTCCTCTTTATCGTCGTCGTTGGTGTCGCGTCTAACCTTGCTTTCGTAGTAGCTGTTCAGCAGGCGGTCAACCTCGTCGATAGATATTTCGCCTTCGATATTGCGCTGTGCCAGTTGGTTAAGATAATCAGATGTTTTAAGTCCGTCCACCGCCTGCAAGCCTATGGCCGTACTCCAAGCATAGGCCGCCTCGCGCTTGGCAGGTTCGCCCTGACGTATGTACTCGTCGAAATTGATATACAACTGTTTGTCGGTCATACTGTCTTCGTTTTCGTTTTGCAAAGATACAATTTTATTGCAATATATTCACCAGCTTAATTTAACTACTGTTTAAACAAATGCATATTGCAATGTTTCACCGTATTACACCTTTGTACTTTTCACACATCTCGCCAATTTTTTCAAAGACGGCCATTTGTATCTCTTTTGGCGAAAGTACTATCAGTTCCTTGCGGAAGGAGGTGAGTTCGCGCAAAAGCTCGTAGTTTTCGCGGCATTCGATGCTGAAGAAAGCTCCTGACGTGAGCTGCGGGTACTGCTGCCTAAGCTCTGCCTCGCGCTCGCCGCGAAGGGTGCGTTGCGAGTCGTGCAGGGGTTTGGTGGCCACATAGTCCTTGGAGAGGTCGCTCACCCAGAACACTATCTGCTGCAGCGGCTTGCCGGGGTCGAAAGTAACGCCGATTATCTCTTCGAAACGCTCGTCGAGGTCGTCGGCGCATGGCTCAAAGGTGTAGTTTGGCAAAGGCACCACGCTGTCGATGCGTTCGAGGGCGTAATTCATAACCATGCTTTTTTCGCTGTTGTAGCCAAAAAGGTACCACCGGCGGTTGTACTCCTTGAGCAGGTAGGGATGGACTGTGTTCATGATTTCGGCATCGGGCAGGGGAAAGGTGTGCAGACGCAGCTCCACCACCGTTTTCTGCGCTATGGCGGTGAACAGCTGGCCGAACACCGTGGTGCCTTCCAACGGATTTTTGTCAAAAGCCACAATCCGCGGGCCGTCCTTTACCTCCACCTTGCCGCGCAACGACTCCAGCCCATCGAAATCGGGCAGCCCGTCGAACTGTCCCAGTAGCGAAAGCACCTCGGAAAGAAGGAATTGCTCGTCGTCGGTGAGTTTTATCTTGAAAATGGAGAAAGTGCGGTCGGCGTAGCGCAGACAGCTCTTTTTCACGGTCTTGAAATGGGCGTTCTGCACATCCACGTAGTAGCGCTCTATCTCGGCCAAAAAAGGACCTTCGTTTTCCAGGTAGTTGATATCCATCTCGATGGTGCGTTTGGTTACCGGGGCGATGCTCTGTTCCTCCAGATGCTCGTTCACAATCCTGTGGATGTCGGCTATGGAATAATCGTGGTAGTGGTTGGCCAGAAGCTGGTCGATGAAAAAATAACGGGTTACGGCGTTTTTGTTCGATGGCATGAGGTTGTGTGTTTTTGGATGTGCAAAGATACGATTTTTTTTTGGAAAACGGACGATTGTCTTCATACACGGAAAACCAAAAAAGGCTGCCTGATAGTATCGGGCAGCCTTTATATTTGCGTTGCTGTGTAACAGATTACATAGCGTTAACTTTTTTGTTGAGTTTGGATTTGAGGTTGGCGGCTTTGTTTTTGTGAATAACGGAACGTTTGGCCAGTTTGTCGATGATAGAAACCATTTTGGGCAGGCGTTCGGTTGCCACGGCTTTGTCGTCCAAAGCTCTGAAATCGCGCAAGGCGTTACGCATAGTCTTTGCGTAGTACCTGTTCTCCACTCTTCTTCTCTCGGAAGAACGAATTCTCTTTTTTGATGATTTATGATTTGCCATATTCTTATTAAATATTTTTTGTAGCCCGTAGGGGACTCGAACCCCTGATTTCAAGAATGAAAATCTTGCGTCCTAACCAACTAGACGAACGGGCCATCTTGCTTTCACAAAATCAGCACTTTTTTGCGATATTATTTGATTTTTTCGGTGCCGATTTGCGGGTGCAAAATTACGAACTTTTTTTAAACTGACAAAATTTATTTTCAATTTTGCCCGTTTTTTTTTCGTCGTCAGTCCATATCTTGCTGAAAACGAAAGCCTAAGCGTTTGCCCGTTACCATCGGTTTTCTGTCGAAAGCGGACTTCATTTCGGCCACAGAAACCAATTTTACCTCGTCGTAAGGCGGAGTTAGCAGGTCGAAATTGGTGGTATAAGTGATGGCCGATTCGATGATTTTTTCCACCGACTCGGGGGTGATTTCGGCAGTGTTGAAATTGTTGTACAAAACCCCCAGTTCGCGCTTGCCTTCGATGAAGTAGTGTTTCTCGTGGTTGACGAACACACGGCCAATCATATAACCGAGGTCGGCGTCGCGGTCGTAGGTGAACGAGTCGGCAAGGAAGTTATATATATGTATGGTGCCGCAGTACGAGCGTCTGGGGTCCTCTTTCACGTAAGGGGTTTTCATCACCACGTGGT
>DBXF01000043.1:31129-56239 GCA_002309295.1 Bacteroidales bacterium UBA1219
CGGTTCTTGAACTCAAAGGCCGTTTTGTTGCCCTCGTCAAGTGCCTTGGACTTGAAAGCCTCTATCAGTTCCTGGGTATTTTTACGGAAAAGCTCGAAAGTCTCTTTTGTAGAACGGTATACCGACTGCTTGAGGTCGGATTTTTCGAACACCAGTTTTTTCAGTTCTTCATTTAATTCCATGGTATGTTTTTTTCTTTGTTGTTACATATTAAGGGTTATCCATTTGCCTATCACAATCACCGGAACTATCTCTATCACAATCATATAATAAAGCATGTACACTTTCGAAAACTGCGATTCGGCAAGCATCAGCACCGAGCCGCGAACCACACGTATCAAAAACATAAGCACCACTATAGCGGTAAGGACGTAAAGCAATGCCGTGGCGTTGAGTCCCGAATAGAATCCCAAAAGCAGTGCAGGCACAAGCAATATGCCGCACAGCAGGTTGCAGATAGACTGGTTTAGGATATACGCCCCTGTGCTGATTTTGTAGTTGAACACACTGCCGATGAATTTCACAAGCAGCACACGTATATATATGAAAAGAAAAGTGCCTGCCTCTAGCACGAGATAATCCAACGCCGGACTGCCGGTTATGGTGGCGCCAAAATGACGGATGACGAAAAATTCCGCCAACGAGAGCAATACCGAATAAAGGAAATTGATAAGCAGATTTACCGTCACTTTGTTCACCGCACGTTCGTTGAGCAAGGTTTTCAGGCTCAGGTGGCTGAAAGGCGACAAAAGTATGTCCGATTTGCGTCCTTTGTAGTTCGAAATCATCCTGCCAAGAATAAACATCACCAGCATAAGGGTAAGGAACACCCACATGGGCTGTTGGTTGTTGTGTCGCGTTTCGGCAACGGTGTCCTTTTTGGCATAGCTGTGCCCCCGTAAAATACTTTTGTGGTAGAAAACCGAATCGTTGGCGGTTATAAGGCTGTCGAGGTTGAAAAGCTGTATCTCCTCGTATTGCACCATGTCGTCGGAATGATAGATGTAGGGCGGATGCAGGGGTACACTCTGGGCAGTATCTTTTGTCGAAAGCGGCTGTGCTTCTTGTTGCAGTTGTGCGGGTGTGGCGGGCTGCTCCGCTGCCGTATTCTGCGCAACGGGTTTGGGAGTCGCAGGCTGTTGCGGCATGGTTTTCTGCGCGGTAGGCTTGTTTGCTTTTGCTGACACTGACGAGTCTTTTACCTGCTTGGCAGTGTCACCGTTTCCAGCAACATGCAATTCTTTTCTCACAGTATCCTGCGATACCACGGTCTGGGCCTTTTTGGTGGTGTCGTCGGGTAAAGTCCTCTGTATCAAAAAGATTGTGTCGCTCATTTATTTGAAATAATTATTTTTTTAGCAAAGACATCGTTTTTGCCGTTAAAAATCAAGATGTAAACGCCACAACGCAGTTTTGCCGTGGAATAGTATATCTTTTCGCCGGGTTTTATCATCTTTTTATCAACAATTTTGCCTAAAGCATCGCAGACGGACATATCAAACGGCTCATTGCCAATAGTTTCCACTACAAAATATGCGTTGGCTGGATTGGGATAAACTGTGCAGATTTTTTTCTCTACATTCTCGGAAATACCCAAAACGGGGCTCATACGAGAGGTGGTGTCCATCTGCGAAAGTGGGAAAACGATGTCGTCGATCCATGCGCAATCGCTGCCTCCGTTTATGGAGCCGTCCTTTTCGTAAACCCATTTGAACACATGCCTACCCTTCGGCACCAAGAAAGCCATACGCTCCCAATGTCCGCTCCCTTCCCATCGGCCTAGTCTAACGTCATCCACATAAAACGACAGGTAGTCGGAACTGGCCTCAGTGGAGGTGCGCCGCCAGAAACTGATGGTGTCGTCGACAATGGTGGTCATAGCTATGGAAAGCACGCTCTGCTGCTTGTGAGTTATCGGGGCTGTCCTTGCACAGAAGCTTCCGGCGTGGGCTCGCGACGCCACGGTGTCTATAATCCAAGCGTTGGGATGGGTGGTGTCCCACGAAAAACGTGTAAAATCGCCACTCTCAAAAGTCTCATGAGCTTTGCCCAAAGGAATACGCAACAGCTTTTCGGCAACGTTGCCACAATGCATCACTCCAACAGTTATGTCGATGTAGTTTAGATCATTGGCAGTCACCGAGAAAACAAATTCTGCGGTGTCGGACGAAAGTGTCGGAAGTGTGGATAACAAAACCGTATCGGGCAACGAAACCGAGCCGAAACGCGTCTCCATCCCTGCAAAGACCTGCACACTGTCGGCACTGGCCGAGCCGTGGTTTGCAACAGGGACTTTCAGAGTGTAAGTTTCTCCCCTGCCAAGCTGTGTTACGGGCGTTCCATTCTGCGATATAGCCACCTCTCCCATCTGCACCGAAGCCGACTGCGCCAAAAAGTCGTAACGACGACGGCAGGTGTCGCCGCTGTCGCTATATGCCACAACATTGAGCGACAACAACTCGTTTTGCGAGAGATTTCTGTTGGGAACAAAAATTCCGCTTACTTGCGAAGTGTCGTGTCCTGCAATATCGCCGACCACAAAAAGGGTTGTGGCGATGGCACTCTTGCCATCCAAAGAAAGCAGTTCCAATATAACATTCTTCGCGGTATCCGTACCGAAATTGGTGATTTTAAAATCTATAGTGTATCTCGATCCAGCACCAAGCCACTGATTTTCAACAGTTCTTCCAAAAGAATCGGAAACTCGGGTTGCACTTATTGCGACATTGGCACCCGAAGGCACAAAGGTAGAAACGGTGTCTATCAACGGTTTGTGGAACTGGGCAGTGGCTGTTACATACAATTGCGATTGAGAGATTGGCCGCAGGAGATCGGCCGTAGCATCACCGTTAGAGTCGAGAAGCACCGATGCAAGCAACAGGCTGTCCTGAAAAAACGCCACACGAGCGTGGGGCGTGCCCTGCAACGGAACAGTTGTCGTTCCACATGGAAGGCTATCGGGAATAGCAAGGGTAATACGCTGAGGAACACCCACATAGGGCATCAGCGAAGGGTCTCCGAGCAGGTTGTAAATCTCCCAATAATAATTTTCGTAGGCCATGCCCATCTGAGTGAGTCCGAAGGTTCCTGCCACAAGCATCTCGCCTGCCGTGGGGGCTGTCTCGGCGTATGGCTCGCCGTGGGTGTGCATCATACGGTCGAAAGCGCCAAGACGAAGGGCGTCGTACTGCGGGTTTAACGACACAGTGCTTTTGGCACCGAGGGACCAATAATAATCCTCCTCCCAAAGGGTTTCGTTGGAAGCACCTATCACACTCACTGCCCCGGCATCACGTTTGCGCAACAACGCCTCGCCAAAACAACGAGTTTCGGAAAAACGGCTCGACAGGCAACAATTGTTCACGGAAAAGAAAAACTTTCCTGTGTTGGCCATGGTGTCCACGCCTACGTAATTGAAACTCGGACTATACCAACCCGTTGAATAACAATGCGATGTATAGTTTACCAACGACGCACCTTGGTTGAGCGTGCCGACAATCTGCGGCAACTGCATTTCGGAGGCGGGATTATAGAAATAATGCGTGTCGAAACTGGGATTTTGGGAGAAATAAGTGCTTTTCAGATAGTTGATTTGTCCGTTGGTGACGGTCGGAGCCGGCGTTCTGGACTCTCGTCCAGCCACAAGGGTTACTCTGTTAAGGAACGCGGTGTCGGCAAAACGGTACTGCTCGTAGTCCATAATTTTGCGGAGAACGTGGGCAAGCTCGGCGGTGTCGGCAACGGAGATTCGGCCGTAAGCCACCTCGGGATAGAAATCGCCGGTATATTCGGCATAATACAGGTCGGTAATGTGGCGGCCGATGCTTGGCAGTCGGATTGTACCGTCGAAAGAGGGCACATGCTCCACATCGCCAACTATGGTTACAAAAGCCGGTGCCGGGTCCATGGGAGTGGAAGCGCGGTAGATGCTGTCCAAACGAGCGCGAATGTTGGTGCAACTGTCGCCAACGCTGGTGTATATTTCAACTACATTGAAGCCTTTTCTTCGTTTCCATTCCACGAAAGGCTGCAAAGCTGTGGCAAAAGTGTCGCGAGCCACCAACACATATTTGGGCGGTATCTGCGTCTGCTCGGGCAGTAAATTTTGGAACGCCGCACGGTTGGCCACACCTGCTAAAGGCGAAATGCCGTTGAAACGCTGCAGCTCACGTACGGTTGCCGTTTCGTCGGCACCCGCAAAAGTTATCTCAACACTAATGTCGTTATGCAGAAGCAACATGTTCCGACTCGGATTGTACTCGAAAGGAGAGACGGTGACACGCAACAGACGCAGACCTTGCATTGTGCCAAGCTCAGATATGGAGACGAGTGGGAGGGAAAAGAAAGTGTCGGAAGAATAGATTTCGTTGTCAATAACAAAATCCTGGTCCCTGTTCTTGAACTGGTGCGGTTGGACGGGCTGCAAACGGTTTTGACCGAAACTTATAAAGCGCGGCTGGCCTTGAGCGTAGGCAAGTTTGGGCTCGGCACCCTGGGGCATGAAAATAATTTGATGGAAAACAGGCAGTTGCGGTTTCCCCACCTCCTGAAGCGATGAAAAAGTGCCATCGACGAAAAGGGTGGCAAAATCGCCTTGGGAAATTATGTCGAAGTCGGAAACTGAAAGAGTGAAGGAATATGCCTCGACACTGCTGTGACGCAACTCAAAACGGGCGTTGCCCAGCCGCTGCGCCACTACGGACACAACAGCAAAAACGCTGCACAACAGAACGATACACTTTTTGTTCATATTTTCCGACAAAAATATTACAAACCTATAAACGCAAAAAAAGAGGGTTTGTTTTGCAAGCCCTCCTTTTTTTTCACTAAAAACTCAATTGCTTATTCAGCAGCGGGAGTTTCAGTAGCTTCTTCGGCAACACCTTCAGTAGCTTCAGCTTCAGCATCGGTAGCTTCAGTAGCTTCCTCTGTAGCGGCTTCTTCAACTACTTCAGTGGAGTCAGTTGCGGGTTCTTCAGCAGGAGCAGCGTTATTGCAAGCTGCGAAAGCGAACATACCGGCAACGGCCAAAAGGAACATTACTTTTTTCATTTCTTTGTGATTTTTTTGTGTTATTTTTTGTGAATTGAACGGTGCAAAAGTACTACTTTTTTATGACTTACAGCCAAAAAAAGTAATTTTTTTTGATTTTTTTTATAAATATTTGGTTTGCAAATCTTTATGAAATGCATTTTTTCGCCGACTGCAGTAAAAAAGCACGGTCTTTTTTGAAAAACCGTGCTTTTTTTAGCAATTTTGATGTGTTTTTTTTCGTTTTTTTACACCAGTCCGGAGAAGCCCATGAAGGCCATTGCCAGAATGCCGGCGGTGATAAGTGCGATGGGTATGCCGTTCATTGCCTTGGGTATTTTTACAAGGGCGAGCTGCTCGCGAATGCCGGCAAAAATCACCAGTGCGAGGGTGAAACCTATTGCAATGCCGCCAGCGTAGGTGAGGCTCTGAAGGAAGTTCATATCTTTCTGCACCACCTGAATGGCCACACCGAGCACAGCGCAGTTGGTGGTAATCAGAGGCAGGAAAATACCCAAAGTCTGATACAGGGCGGGTGCCGATTTTTTCAGCACTATCTCAACCATCTGCACCAAACCGGCGATAACAAGGATGTAGGCTATCGTCTGGAGGTAACCCAAATCGAAGGGCACAAGCAGGTATTTGTTGATAAGCCAGGTAACCATAGTGGCTATCAGCATCACAAAAAGCACTGCGCCGCCCATACCGAGGGAACTTTTCACGTCCTTGGAAACGCCCAGGAAAGGACAGATACCCAAAAACTGCGCCAAAACGATGTTATTTACAAAAATCGCACCGATAATAATAAGAATATATTCCATATTAACCTATTTTTTATGTTGTTTCTTGTTCGCTATCAGCTTCGGAACACCTTGATTTATAATAAATAAACAGAACATTCCGAATAATTTGGCAAAAGTTCGTACCTTTGCAACCGAAATGCAAAGATAAGAATTATTTCCGACATGGCAAAAAAAATTTTTTTCAGGGATTTCGGCAAGGGCGACGACCTTGTCATTCTGCACGGCATATTGGGCTGTTCGGATATGTGGATTCCCGTTGCCCGAAAGTTGTCGGAGCGTTTCCATGTGATTGTCCCCGACCTGCCCAACCATGGTTTGTCGGAACATACCGAAAGTATCGATTTTCGCCACACGGCGGAGACAATCAGCGACTTCCTGAAAGCCAATCAGATAGAACGCCCATGCGTCATTGCCCACTCCTACGGGGCCAAGGTGGCCTTCCAAATGCTGGCCGACGGATTCCCCTTCGAAAAAATTGTGGCGGTGGACATGCTGCCCGCCACCACCTACGCCGACCCGCAGATTCAACAACTCATGCATTTCATCGCGCAACCCCTGCCCCCACTCCGCTCCTTTGCCGAAGCTCAAAAGTTTTTTTCCGACAGCGGCATCGAGCCACGCTTTGCCGACCTGCTTGCCAAAGGCCTTGCCATGCATAACGGCACTCTGCAATGGAAATTCAACGCGAGTGTGATTGCCGAAAGCTCTGGAGAAATCCTTCAACGCATTGACTTAAAACACATTGAAAACACTCCCCTTTTGGCAATAAAAGGAGAAAACTCAAAATACATCGACAGTGAAAGCATTGCCCGAGCCAAAGCCGTTTTCAGCAATATGTCTGTGGTAGAAATCCCCGATGCGGGACACTGGGTGCAGTACGACCAACCGGAAGCGTTTTTGGATGTGGTTTATAAATTTTTGACAAACAACAAATTATGATAAAAAATATAATCTTCGACCTTTGCGGTCCCATCATAACCCTCGACCTTGAGCTGATGAACAACCGATTCCGCAGCTATGGCGTCACCGCCGTGGAAAAGCCGTACCAACGTCTTCGCGACGAGGGACTTACCAAACGTTTCGAGCAAGGCGTGATAAGCGAGAGCAATTTCTGTGACGAGGTACGCCAGATTTTGCAGTGCCCCCTCACCGACGAGGAGATTTTCGACTGCTGGAACACCGTGGTGAGCGACTTCCCGCCGCACCACGCCGAAACGCTTGCCAAACTGAACACCCGCTACCGTCTTTTCCTGCTCAGCAACAGCGACGTGGTGAACGCCAAACTGTTCCACGACTACGTGAACCAACACGCCGGGGAAGATTTTATGGAACGCACTTTCACAAAGGAGTTCTTCTCCTGCGACCTGAAATTGCGGAAACCGGCACCAGAGATTTTCGCCAAAATTTTGGAGAGTTGCGGGTTGCAACCCTCCGAGACGCTTTTTGTCGACGACTATCTAAAACACACGCAGAGCGCAGCGTCCCTGGGCATCAATGTTATTTGGCTGAAACCGGAATGGGACATAGCCGATTTGTTCGACGAGAATTTGGATGTGTTGTCGAGGTTTTTGGAATTGGGGAACATCTAATTATTTTTGTTGACCACGGATAGCACGGATTTAACAGATTGATTTTGTGGATTATCATATAAGCTGGATTACATATAATTCGCATTATTAGAAATCATCATAATGATATGTCGCCCCTATGGGGCTTTTTGGTTTTGTACATAAAAAAACAGCCGCATTTCTGCGGCTGTTTTTGTTTTCAGGCTGTGCCTGTAACTATTCTAAATAATGCCAGTGGCGTTTCACCACCTTAAGCGAGAAGGGCAACTGTTTGCCGTCGCGGCTGCGAATCCACGTGCCGTGCATCACCTCACCGTCCCAGAACTGGGCGTAGAAAGTGCCGGTAATTTTGTCATTCTCGTCAGTCTCCTGAAGGATAGGTTTCTCGCCACCGCCCTGCTGCTGGTTCTGGTCTTCGGACAGCTCTAAGGTGTTTTTGGGGCCGTTCTTTTTATAGTAGTAGAAACCTCCTATAATAATGGTCCCGTGCCCCCACACGCTTATCTCCATAATGATGGGGATATTGTCGATTTTGCCGTCGAGAGTGAGGTCGGTAACGCCTTGCGAGTTGCCTTTGCACGCCGGCAGAAGCATCAACGCAGCGAAAATTGGTAGCAGAAACGCTTTCAAGCTATGACGTAACATCTTCATCTTGTTGATATTGAATAATTACTGGGCGAGTCTCTGGTATTTCTCAACTTCGGCCTGAGCCTGTTTCATAACCTGTTCGGTTTCGGAAACTTTCTTTTCGTAATCGGAACGTTTGCCGCTATATTTCTGAATGTCGGCTTCGTATCCTTTTATGTCTTCCTGACATTTTTTGATTTTCTCGTTATAGCCTTCGATGTCGTTCTTTTTGCTGTTTATCTTGTCCTGACTTTTCTGGATGTCTTTTTCAAGACCTTCCTTGTCGGAAACAGCCGAGTTGTAGGCTTTTTCTGCTTTTTTCAGAGCTTTCTGTGCATCCTCGAGTTTTTCGGCAGCTTCGTATTTTGCGGAGTAAGTTACGAAACCTTGCAGGAAGTTCCTTACGTTGTTGGTGAGCGAAGTCTGGTCGACGGTGAGGTCGGTGCAGATGGCTGCCACGGTTACGATGGCGGTTTTGTTGTCTTTCTTGCCCTGGCCTTCAACTTTGGTGTAGAAATTGATGGGTTTTGCCACGATGTCGGAGAAAACCTGATCCAGACAAGCCACATAGCCGTCGGCGTTTTTGGTTTTCAGTTTGGCCTCTTTCAGACGAGCTTTCATAGCGTCCTTCACAAGGTCGCCATCCTGCTCAAGGGTTACTGTGTAGGCGGGTGCGGTGAAATCACCAATCTTGATGGTGGTTTCCTGTACGCTTTGTGCTTTGGCTCCAACCATCAGCATAATGGCTGCTGCGAGCGATAAAATTCTTTTTGTCATAATTTCTGATGTTTATTGTTATACTTTATTTTATATTTCAATTTTGCAAAGTTACGACATTTTTTTCAAACGTGGAAAAGTTTTTTCGGTTTTCGTAGTCGAGTATAGTTTTCTTCATCTCTTCGGGGATGAATTCGGAAGTCTTTGTTTTGCGGTTGTAGCCCGACATAACGGTTTTGCAGACGGCTTTCACCTGTCCGTCGCTTACAATATGCTGCAGCACGTTGAGGCTTTTCTGCCCTATCTTCTCTACTTTTGTCCGCACTTCGGTGGAGGAGTCAAGGAAAATCTGTCCGCGGAAATCCGCTTCGTAATGCACTATCACTATCGTAACCTCCTCTTTTTCAACGTTGATGCCAAGATGTTCGAAATATTTCATCTTGCCGTAGTCGAAAAACTCCATAATGACGGCGTTGTTTACGTGCCCCATCATGTCGATGTCGTTGAAACGTATCTGCAACGGCAGTATGTGCTTGAAAATCTGATTGTCGGGTTCCATAATATATCGTTTTTTCAGCTTCCGAAATCGTCGAAGAAAATGTTGTCTTTCGGCACTCCAAGGCTGTCGAGCATATTGGTGGCGGCGGCTGTCATGGGGCCGGGGCCGCAGAGGTAGTACTCTATCTCTTCGGGTTCGGGATGGTTTTTGAGGTAGTTGTCGAAAATCACCTGGTGGATAAAGCCCGTGTATCCGTCCCAGTTGTCGGTGGGCAGCGGCTCGGAGAGGGCTATGTTGAACTGGAAGTTGGGGTTTTCGGCGGCTATCTGCTCGAACTCGTCGGTGTAGAAAAGCTCTTTCAGTGAGCGTCCGCCGTACCAGAACGACACTTTGCGCTGTGTGCGCAAAGTCTTGAACAGGTGGAAGATATGCGAACGCATGGGGGCCATTCCGGCTCCACCGCCGATAAACATCATCTCCTTGTCGGTATCCTTGATATGGAATTCGCCGTAAGGGCCGGAGAGCCGCACCTTGTCGCCGGGCTTGAGCGACCATATGTACGACGAGCTTACGCCGGGGTTCACCTTGGCGAAACCTCCGCGCTTGCGGTCGAAAGGCGGGGTGGCGATACGCACGTTGAGGGTAACGATATTGCCCTCGGCGGGATGGTTGGCCATGGAGTAGGCACGTGTGCAGGGCTCTGGGTTTTTCATCACAAGATCCCACATGTGGAAACGGTCCCAGTCGGAGCGGTACTGCTCGTCCACCACCATATCGCTGTAACGCACGGTGGTCTTGGGGATGTCGATCTGTATGTAGTCGCCCGACTGGAAGGTGAGGTTCTCACCTTCGGGCAGACGCACGGTGAACTCGCGGATAAAGGTGGAGACGTTGTGGCTCGACACCACCTCGCACTCCCATTTCTTGATGCTTAGTATCGATGCCGGCACTTCGATGGCGATGTCCTCCTTCACTTTCACCTGACAGCCGAGGCGCCAGTGGTCCTGCTGCTGCCGACGGGTGAAGAAGCCTTTTTCGGTAGGCAGTATGTCGCCGCCGCCCGAAAGCACACGGCATTTGCACTGTCCGCACGAGCCCTTGCCCCCACAGGCCGAAGGCAGATAGACCTCCTGTTCGGCGAGGGTGGAGATAAGGCTGTTGCCGGTGGGCACGGTGAGTTTCTTGTCGCCATTGATGGTGAGGGTGACGTCGCCGGAGGGCATGAGCTTGGCACGCAGCACCAGAAGTGCCACCACCAGCAGCAGAATCACCGCCAGAAAGACCACCAAGGATATTACAACAGTGCGTATCATATTATTTTACCGAGTGTTATGTCTATTGTCGTTTTTCTATTTGTCTTGCAAAGATACTATTTTTCGGCATTTCATCCAAAAGTTTTGTATCTGTATCCTAAACAAGCGCAGTCCAAAAAATTATCTTTCCGAAAGCAATTATTTTGTTATTGGCGTAAAGCTTACTTTTACAATGGTGTCAAGGATTTTGGAGTTTTCGGAGGTGGCGAATCCGTAGTTGATTTTCACGAATCCTTTTTTGCCTCCTTTTTCCACGACTTCCTTGCCAGAACAGCGGAACCAATCGGTGGTTTCGAGCCTGTTGCTTTTTACAAGATAGCACCAGCGGCCTTTTTGCAGGGTGAACACGCTGTATGTGCGCCATTGCGACGAAACGCCGGTGGCCAGATATCCCCATTCGTCGGTGCCGTTGCCGTCCAAATCGCCTTCGTACACCAGTTTCGGGGCACGATGGGGCGTGCCTTTAAGTTTCACCTCGGGCATTGTCTTTCTCGACGACACAGCGTAGTATTCCACCGTCTTGGTGGTGTCGCCCGACTTCACTTTACGCGTCTCGATATGAAGTGTGTCGATATTGCGACCGTTGAACCTTCCGAAAATGGTATCCCTTTCGTCGTGTCCCGCCACGGAGTTCATACATTGTGGATTGTAGTCCAGAAAAGACATTCCCAGTGTGTCGAGACTCATATCCTCAGGCACTTTGCTGCCTTCTATGTAATAGATATCGCTGTGTTCGGGTTGCTGAACCGACGGCTGTTTGTCGCAGGCTACCAACGAAATGGCAAAAAGTGCAAGAATAGCACAAATGGCTGTTCCCTTCCTCGTTTTTTTACCCTCGATATTCATATTATAATGAAACATTTTTGTCGTTTTTATAGAATGTTGTCTTGTCGTTGTTTTCAAATGCAATTATCTGTAATCCTGTTCGGTATCGCAGAAAGTAGTATATACGTAATCTTCAGAGATACTTCTTTTGTTGTGCGTGCTCCACAGTTTGAACAAGGCTTTGGTGCATAGGGCATAATACACTTCGCGTTTCTTTTCTACGATTTTCCATTGTTCCCAGTCGTACTTATAGATATTGAAAATATAATCGGCTTCGGGCCTGAGCAACACATATTCCAGAAGGAAAGCCTTGTCGATAACAGAACGGTCGGTGGATGTGGAGATGATATTTTCGGCCAGCTGGCGAGCTGTAGTGTGTGTCTGTTTCATTCCGGCATAGTAGTAAAGGTCTGAAATATCATTTACAACACCGTAGGAGTACATCGTAAGCGGCCAGCCTTGGAACTGTGTCATCTGGTACATGGCCACGGCGTAGGCATAGCGTGCGTTGTCGCGGGTAGTGGCGTCGGAAGCTTTGGTATAATCCTGCAACTGTTTCATTATCCGACAGAAATTAAGTTTTGTGGGTTCTTCGGTGTAGAGTTCGGCGGGCAAAATGGGCAGGTCGTAGCGTCCCTGCTTGTTGTTGGTAATCCACTCCTCGCGGAACGGGTTGTGCTGCGACAGGTATCCTGCAATGTTCTGCGTCATAAGGAATTTTTCAGGCACTTTGCTTAGATATGCAATAGCCGAATCCCATTGCGCAAGGCGTAGGTATTTGGTGCCAAGCAGTTCGTTGCAGAAATCGACATCCTTGTAGCCATTGGAAAGAAGGAACTTGTCCATATCGCTCTTTCCTTTAGTGTTGATAAAGGCGATGTACTTCTTCAGTGTCTCGGGGCGTGCGGTGTCGGCATAGACGAAAAAGCGAGAGCCGTAGTCGGTGCGGTTGTCCTCGTGATAGTAATACTGTCCGCTAGAGATGTCCATTACGGCTCCCCAAGCAATGGGGTCGGCATCTTTGGGAAGGGGTTTGATTTCTACAGTATGCTTGTTTCCAAGAGCTTCGGAATACATATTAAGATAGGCCAGACAACGCTCCGGCTGACCGAGTTTCTCGAAATGCGACACAATTTCGATAAGTACTGTCCTGCGGAACACTTTCATGTGATACTGCGGCAAACCCTCGATATTTTCGTAGCACATCCAGCTTTCGCCACAATACGAACCGTATTTCTCGCTTGCCACCTTTTCAGCAAGCCACTTGAGGTCGGGCAGAAGGGCTTTTTCGTAGGCAGCACCGGTGGTGTTATCGGCGGCAAGTAACACGGTGCGCATCAGGCGGACATTCTCTTTCACAGCATCGCTGCCTTTCATCTTGGAGGCTTCTTTTATCAATTTGAGGGCTATACTCTTGTTGCCGCTTATATATTCCATAGCGGCCTGCGCCGATTTCCAAAGGGCAGGATTGTTGGTTTTGCCATCGGCAAGAACCTCGTTGGCAAGGGCGTCGAACTCGCTCTTTTTCTTCATAGTCATCACCTGATCAGCCATTCCTCTGTCTCTGGCCATACATTTGTCAAAATGAGCATTGACAATCTGCTGCACGATAAATTCCAGACTCGGGCAGTTGGGCTGGTCGTTGTAAACCTGTCGCAACACTTCAATGTCGTAGTGTAGCCATTTCTCAAAATAGCCTATTTCGGCGAAAGCCACTGCCGACTCTGCCTTGCGGCCGGTGTACAACAGCGAGCCTGCGTAGTAGCTCTTGCACTGGGTGCTGAGGGCGCTCTCGGGTATCGAGGCACCGTATTTGTCCCAGACTTCGATACAAAGTTTATGGTTGCCGGTGCGGAAAGCCCTGCGCATCAGCTGAAGGGCAAAACGGCTGCGGAGATCTTTGTCAGAGCACTGTGCTATAGTATTTATATTCAACTTGTTGGACGCGAACGAACTCGGTGCGTTGGCCATATCCTCGCTGGTGGGATAGTACCAGGCCGACGAGTACCAATCGTTTTCGGGGCCGTTCACTATGTTCCAATATTTCAACGCAAGGGTGTCGTTGTTATTGATAAGATAATCGAAAAAACGAAACTTCGACGACGGCTGCTGGCCAGAATAAATGGCCTCCTCCACTTCCTTGGCGGAGACTTTCTTATTCACATATTTATGCCAAAAGTCGATGTTCTCGGCACGGAAATCCTTGTCGGTGCGGGCTTTCCACTCTGTATACTTATCCTCGGGATAACCCAGATAAAAGATATAATGCTCGCTAGGCTCCATGCGTACATAACCGGCGCACGCCATAACGCGACACGTTGAAAACAGCAGTATAATACTAACGGTAAAAATCGGCAATCTCATCTTTTGAATATTTTTTAATTTGTTGCGAATCAAGGTGATATAAAATTATATTAGAGTCATAGCCACGATGTTTACGCAGCAACGACTTAACTTTTGCAATGGTGGCGGCCGACACACTCTCGTACCTTATATATATATCCGGCTCACCGTCGTGTTTGTAAAGATAGGTGTTGTTGCCCACGGCGACAAACGCGGCAGTGTCGGAAAAATCGTACTCACAGTTGCTCAGCCTCAGGAATTTCTTGTTGTGGTCGAACTCCACATTCCACGAATAAAGCGGCAGGGCAAATGACAACGGCAGACTGTAGTTTTTCAGATACTTGCAATAGAGTTCCACATCAGAGACATCGAGAATGGAGTTTTTCGTTGCAAAATCCTTGAAATTGCCTGTGTTATAGCACATCAGCACCCCCTCGTCGACGGGTGGAACGGGTTGCTGCAACTGGTGCAGACGTATGGTCGAAGATATGCGTATGCCTTCGAAATAGCTTTCGAGAGAGGGACGTATCTCTTTCAAAAAATCGAAATAGCTGTCGCGGGTGGAAGGAGTCCAGTCGCAGTCGAACTGCACCTCGGCAGGCGAAATGTGGTTTAAGTCGCAGATGGCGTAGATTCGACGGGCTAGGTTTTTGCCAAAATCACGGTGATGTACAATGGCCTTTGGGGTAATGAAAACGGTAGGCACTATCTCCACGCCTCGGGGCAGTGTGTCGGCAAAATCGATGGTGGCCACGGGGAGACACTTGTCCAAAGATAAGGTGTCAGGATTTGCGTCTACGTCGAAAAAACGCAAATACATTTTGTTTACGCCATTCTCGACAAGGAATTCTCGCTCTGCGGAATCGGTTTTATAGGTGGTCTGCCAAAAATAAACACCGCGAAAAGGCTGCACAGAGGCGTCGGGACTGCCATTGCCACAACGAGTGAAAGCAATGACGCCAAACAGCATAAGCAACGCTGCAACAGTTTTTTTCAGCGATATTCCTGTCATTTTATGCCTAAGATAAATCTTTGCAAATTTACGCAAAAAAAACGACTTTGGCAAAACGAAAAAAAACACCGCCCCACTTTTTTTCCGTGGAGGTCAGAAAGTGTCTATCCAAGTCCTAATCTGCTCGGCCTTTGCGGTGAGGTCTGCGATGCGTCCTTCGATGAAATCCTCGCTGTATTTGGCATCGCAAAAGCCGTTGCCGCGAGCTACGTATTCGGGACTGTCCAAATCGCTCTCCACCTCCTGATAGCTGTTTATAAGCTGCTGAATTTCGGCAAGTTTGCTTTTCAGCATATCCAAATCGGCCTCGAAAGGCAATGTTTCGCTGTCGAATTTGAAAGTTTTTTTCATAGCGGAAACGGGATTTATTTTATGATTTCGAACATGGTGCGACGGTTGTTGGCACGTCCCTGCTCGGTGTCGTTGGTGTCGATAGGACGAGTCTTGCCATAGCCCACGGAGCGCAGGCGCTGCTGGTCGACTCCTTTTTCCACAAGGTAATCCATAACGGCTTTGGCACGATTTTCGGAGAGTTTCTGGTTCATGGCATCGGAACCCACATTGTCGGTATGGCCGCTTATTTCTATGCGTATCTGTGGATTTTTAACCATAAACTGCACCAGTTTAGTGAGCTCGGCCACCGATTCGTTTTTCAGCTCGGCACTACCCGTCTCAAAAAATATGTTCTTCAAAACAATACTCTCGCCCACCTCTATCGGCTTAAGCGGGATGTTAACCAAGAAAGGCTTGTCGGGGGTGCCGTTCTGCAACTCTATGTTGTCGGAATAGAAAAGATATTTGGACTTCGAAACGTTGAGCGCGTACGTCCTGTTCACCGGAAGGCTTATT
Organism: Bacteroidales bacterium UBA1219; assembly: GCA_002309295.1. Classification (GTDB taxonomy): domain Bacteria; phylum Bacteroidota; class Bacteroidia; order Bacteroidales; family P3; genus UBA1219. The sequence continues at coordinate 46,717 of DBXF01000043.1, forward strand.
ATAAACGAGCCGTTTACTGGGTCCGAGGATGTGGAGGCTATCTCGTTGCCCGTGGCCACATCTATTATTTTTACCTGAGCAGACAACTTGGCGTTTGTTTTTTGGTCGAAAACCACGCCTTTCATATAGGTAACTGCCAGGGGCTGAGCCTCTTTGTAAAGTTCGAACTGATACAAGTCCAGACTGCCGTAACCGCCTTCCCTGTCGGAAGTGAAAATGGCGGTGGTGCCCGAGGGACTCACAATAAGACTTGCGTCCTCGCCTTTGGTGTTGATGGGATAACCGATGTTCACCGGCTTACTCCATGTAGTGTCGTTGATTTTGCGCGAGTAGAAAATGTCCATGTCACCCATCCCCACATGTCCGTTGGAAGCGAAATAGAGTGTCTGGTCGTCGTAATGTATAAATGGGCATTTTTCGTCGCCCGGGGTGTTGATGCTGTCGCCGAGGTTTACGGGTTTCGACCAACGGCCGTTGTCCATTAGCACTGTTTTCCATATATCGTTGCCGCCCTTTCCGCCCGGACGGTTGGAGGCGAAATACAATGTACGTCCGTCGATGGAGAACGACGGTTGTGTCTCCCATCCTCCTGTGTTCACCGGACTGCCCAGATTACGCGGCACCGACCATTTGTCGCCGGTACGTGCGCAGAGATAGAGGTCGCAGCTGCCTGCCCCGCCCTTGCGTTCGCAAGCCGTGAAAAACATCACACGTCCGTCCTGCGACACACACTCGGCCCCTTCGTTGCCGTCGGAGTTGAGCGGCGAAGGCATACGCTGGGCCGGAGTCCAAACGCCATTCTCCTTTGTGGATATGTACAAATCCTCCTCGTTGCCTGCGGGCTGGGCATCACGCGCCCACACCTTGCGGGTGAAGACGAGGGTTTGCTCGTCGGCGGTAAGCGACGGCAGGTATTCCTGATATTTGCTGTTCACGGCAGCACCCATATTCTTTGGTGCAAAAGGCACGGGGTTGGCCATGGCCTTGCGGCGGAAGGCAATCTGTTCAAGGTTGAACTTAGCCGACTCTATGCCTTGCTTGTTCTGTTTTTCGTATTGCAGATATTTGTTGTAGCAAGTCTCGGCACGCTGGTAGTTGTCCTTTTCCATGTAGATGTCGGCAATACGGAGCCAAACAACGGGGTAGAAACTCTCGTTTATCTGTACGGCTTTCTCGTAGTTTTCGAGGGCGCGTGCCGTGTCTTTCGAGTCGAAATAAAAATCGCCCAAAGTGAGAGGCACTTCTATAAAATTGGGTTCTATTTTCAGCACTTTCTCCAATTCGAGTATGCCTTGACTGAACTTGCCGCTGTAAAGCACGTTCATGGCTTTTTCGAACTGGGCAATGGCTTTTTTGTTGTTGGAATAATATTTGTTCTGGGCGATTCCGAATGTTGCGCAGCACAACGCTATCGCAAAAAACAAGAGGTATTTTTTCATAAAATATTATGATTTAAGGGTTTGTACGGAACTTCGGTGAAGGGATACTACAAATAGCAGCTGTACACGAAGTTCTTGATGCGCGGTTTTACAAAGTCGCGTTCTTCGATGAAAGAGAGATGCCCCACTTTGTCGAGGAGCATTATTTCGGAATACGATGGCAGCGTGGCCTGCGCCACAGCCATTTCTATGGGGATACGCGGGTCGTTTTTGCCGTAGATGAAAAGCACAGGCATGTCGGCGTTTTCGAGCACGGTGAGTCTGTCGGGGCGGTCGGCCATGCCACGCTGTGCAGCCTCTATGCTTTCGAGCGATGTTTCTATGGATATGTCGCCCACCTCCTTTATCTCGCTGTGCAGGGTGTTGCGTTTGCTCTCGTCGAAAAGTCCTGTAACGAAATCGAGTATGAAGCCGGGACGGTTTATCTTTGCAACGTCTATAGTTTCCAGACGACGCTTCACCACTTCGTTGTTGTCGGCCATGGCCTGCGAGTGGAGAAGTCCGAAACCACGCAGCATATAGGGATATTTCTCTGCAAAAGCGAGGGTTACGTATCCGCCCATCGAATGTCCGAGCATAACGCATTGCTCCACTTTGGCGGTGTCGAGCACAACTTTCACCACATCGGCCATAAAATCCATGGTGTGCACACTGTCGAAGTTGTCCGTCCTGCCGTGTCCGGGCAAATCGATGGCAATCACACGCATATCACGCATATAGGAATACACGTAGGTGGACCAAATCTCCAAACTGTTCAAAAAACCATGAAGCAGTACCAGCACTTTGTCGCCCTGTCCCTCGTCCTGATAATGTATCTGTTTGCCGTTTAAAGAAATAGTTTTGTATATCATAATTATATATATTTCTGATTATAAACAAGTTGAGCGGCGCAAAACAAGTTTTGTGCCAATTCTTTACAATGGCAAAAATACATTAAATAATAGTATGAAAAAAGTTATTCGGAAAAAGAAATTCCCAACACATTGTTAATAAGTGAGATAGGCATTCTATTCCGTAAAGAACACTATCTCCACCGATTTTACCGATGTGTTTTTCTTGTAATTGACATTGCCGTAGCCCGAAGCCACTACTCTGTTCGGGTTAATATGCTGCTCCACAAGGGCTTTCTTTATTGCCTCGCTACGTTTAAGCGAAAGCTCGTAGGCCTGTTCGGCGTTGGAGCCCGATACATTGCTTATCACTTCCACCTTCAGGTTGGGATTGGCTTTCAGAGTAGCGACGATATGGCGTATCTCGAAATCGGATATGGGCTGCATACGTGCCGTTCCTTTGTCGAACAAGATTGTGGGGAGCGGTATGCGGGTGTTGTTGGCCAAGCATGCGTTCATTTCGAAAGCCTGGGGCTCAACATTTGTCTCGTCGCCGCCAATTTTCAAGAGCGGGATAAAATATCCTTTGGTAGAACAACGTATTATGTATTCTTTTTGTGCAAAAATGTCGAATTTGTAAAGGGTTGTTGTATCCGTCATGCGGTAGCGGTGCAGTTCCGCATCGGCCTGAATATCAACCACCGACAACTGAAAATCGGACAAATTCCGTATTCTGCGACAGTTTACGATTGCCGTGCGGAAATAATTGCCTTTTTTATGTTTTGCTTTGCAACTGTAAACGGCATATCGCTGCAGGTCGGGGGCGTTGGATGTGTAATACAGCGTCTCCTCGTCGGGCGAAAGAGACACGGTGAGTTCCGAGAAACTTGTGTTGGCAATTTTCCCGATGTTGACGGGTGTGCTCCATTCTGTCCACGACGAGGGGTTGGTGCGTGTGGTCATATATATGTCGTAGAAACCCATACCGCCTGTGCGGTCGGAAGTGAAATACATTGTGGTGAGATCCTTGCTGAGCACGGGGGAGCGTTCGCTGAAAGGCGTGTTCACTACGGGACCGAGATTGACAGGCTTGCCCCAGCCACTACCGACACGGGGGATGTAATATATGTCGGAGGCCAAAGCGGTGTCGCCGTGGAAAAGGCTTCCCGACTTGTTTACATTGTAGCCGCCCGGACGGTCCGAAACAAACAATATTCCCATGCCGTCGGGGGTGAAGGTGGCGTCGCCCTCGTAGTACAGCATCATGTTAAGACCTTCGGCCTCAAGGTCTTTCACTTTCCAAACTCCACCCACCTTTATTGCCGAAAAGATGTCCCCATCTAAGCCTACGAGCATTGTTTTTTCGTCGGTGGAAAGGCCGAAAATCGTAGCGGCTCCATTGTTGGTGGTGTCGAACATCACATCCGTTTCTACGGTTTTCTGATTTTTCCGTGCACCCACAAGTTTAGCACGTGTGCTTAGGTTGGTGTGTTTGTTTACAATAATCTGACCCGAGGTCGTCATTTGTGGGTGCGAAAGATTATAGCGGTCGGCATAAAGCGGCGTTGCGTCTCTTCTCACACTCTCCGAAAGCAATCCCTTCAGTTCCAGATATAGGTCGTTCTGTTTGTTTTCGAAACAGATTTCGTTCTTCTCCATGCAAGCCAATGCTCCCTTCCAGTTGTTCTTGGCGGTGTACGGCTGCAGCATCCTTTGTAGTATCACAAAATTGATGCCCTTGCCCATGTATTTCTTCAGCCAATCGGCGCATTTAGGCACATCGGCTTCGGTAAATGGCCGTAAGAAAGGTAATTTGTCTATCTCCTCGGCTGTTTGTTTATCCTCATTTATGAGAAATTTGAGGGGGAAGTCGGGATTTTTCTTTTCAAAAATTAGAATCGGTGCTAGGTTGCCCTCGCCGGCGAAACGCAGATAATATGCTTTGTACACGTCGTTGTAGCGTTCGTCGTTCTCAAATTCGTTAAGGTAAATGTGCAGGGCTTCGCCGTTGTTGCGGTCCAAAATCATTGCCACCAGCGAATCCCTTGCCTGCTCGCTTACAGAAAGCTCGGAATATTTCTGAGCGAAATCGGCGTACTGACGCGGAGTGGAGAGTGTATAAAACTCGTGTACCACAAGGGTGTCGAGGGCCGAAAGTATCTCGTCGTACTTGTCGCTCGACGGGTAACGGCGCAAAAAACGCATATATTCCTCGATGGTATTGGCCTCCAAGGCAGTGCGGTAGTTTATCTCGCTTTTACGCTCGTCGGCCAGCTTCTTTATCTCGGGGTATTCGTATTCAGCCACAATCTCGTCCACATTGCGTTCGGTGGTGGCGGCGTTTATCCTTTGTCTGAGCAGATTTTTAAGGTTTTCCACTATCGTGGAACGGTTGTAGGTGTTGGTCTCGTCGTCGAGGTATTCTTTGTAGGCTTTCTCGTTGTTAAGCTCTATGGCTTTGTTGTAGGAGTGTATGCTTTTCTGCTGTGCCACCTCCTTGGCAATCACTTTGTCGTCGGCGAAAGCGTGCAGGAAAGCCTCGGCTTCGTCGGGTTGCACGCCGTTTTTAACGTATTTGCGGGCCTCGTCGATTATCATCTGGCGGCGCTGACGCAGTCCTACGATGGTGAAACCCTTCTTTATCAGCTTGTTAACGTCGCGGTAGCGGTCCTTATTGCCTATCAGCGCCCTGTAGCGTGTCTCCGAAATCTGCACGTAATCCATGGCCAACGGCAGGTTGCGCATTGGGTTGTCGGGCTCGGAATAGAAATAGGCGAGGGCGGCGATGTTCGACACATCTTCGGGAGAACGCAGGTAGTTGTCGTGTAATTTGGCATACTGCTTGCGATAATGCTCAAAACGGCTGCTGTCGGTCTGGGCCGATACCCTGAACGACAAAGCAAACAGGGCTACTATCGAAAAAGCTATGAAAGTACGGGAGAAGTTCATTTTCGAACCGGTGAAATGATAGATGGGTTAGTTCAAGGTTATGGTTTTCATTATCTGCTCAAACTCGGATTGCTTTTGCGCAAAGGACTCTTCCGTTGTCTCCAAACGGAATTCCACCAAAGTGGATTTATGCACAAAATAAAGCATATAGAACTTGCTGCGCATTGTATCGTTTTCGCCCTTGTACAAACCGATATAGCCTATGGCGTCCTTGTTAGGCAGGAAGGGCGACGACGAAAACTCATCGACAATGATGAAAGGCTGCTGCATAAAACGGTTCATGGCAAAATCGTAGGAATTGTCCTTGCCTATGTCGTTTTTTACATAGATGCGTAAAAAAGGCAATGTGGTGTCGTTGTTCTTGGAAACAACGGGGACGCTCGAATAAAGATACACATGCGTCTTGGAATCCACATTTATAGTTTCGAGGTATTTCCATTTGCCCTCGGGAAGGGTGAATTGGAAATGTGAGTTGGGCAGGGTTATCTGTGCGAATAAGGGCGCACCAACTCCAATAACGATGGCCACTGCCAAGGCCAATATATGTATTTTATTATGTAATTTGTTCATTTTCAATATTTTAATCTCTTTACAAAGATGTATTATAATTTGCAAATTTACGTTTTTTTTTACAAAAAAACAAGTGCCAACAATAATATGACACTTGCTTTATGTTATTATTACGTTTGCGAACTAACGAAGCACCTGTATCGCGCCGCTACGCTGGACATCGCCGTTGTGACCTTTTCCTATGAAATGATAGAAATATGTGCCGGTCGGCAAATCCGAGGGATCCCAAAATTCGCTCGGGTCGGAGATGTTCTTCTTGAAATACACGCGCTTGCCCATTGCGTCGTAGATAGAGAGCTCGAAGGTGGGGAATCCGCCGCCGTCGATAAGGTTCTTTATCTCGAACACATCGTTAACGCCGTCGCCATTGGGGGTTACCGCATTGGGGAACTGCAAAAAGTCGTTCACTATCTGTATCTGATGCTCCACGGTGTCGCGGCATTCCACAATATTGCCTGTGGGACTTGTGTTGTTGGCGAAAGCAATGAGTTTCACATTATACAAACCGGGCAGTTCGTCGATATCGCCCTCCCAAGTGTAGAATGTGTCTTTGGCGGCGAGGGTGGTTACCGTTACCTCCTCGTTTTTGTCGTACTGTATCTCCCACAGGTAGTGGTTGTCGGGAAGGTCGGGAGTGGTTCTGTTCTTAAGATTCACCGTGGGGGCCTGCACTTGCGGGAAAGCGGGGTTCCAACCGAACTCTGCATCGGGTTTGTCGAACACACGTACCAGGCCGGGGTAAATCAGGGAGTCCTGACATCCATTGTCGGTGATAGCGTAGAGTCTGAAACGGTATTCGCCGGCGGAATACACGTGCTGCGGCGAGTGTTCGGTGGAGATGATGCCGTCGCCGAACTCCCAGCGGTAGTGAGTGGCGTTCATACTTGTGTTGTTCACATTAAGCAGGAAGGGGGCGCAGCCTTCGATGGGATACACATTGGTTTCGAAGTTGGCCGTGGGTTGCGGCGACACTTCGATGACCACGGTGTCGCGGGTACGGCAGTAGATGCCTTCGTCGTGGTTGGTAACCTCCACCTCGTAGGTAGTGGTATGTCCAGTGAAAGCCGGTGTTATTATCACTTGTGTGGTGTCGAAGGTGGGTTCCCACATAAAGGAGTAGGTCGGGAAATGCGAATGAGCGTCGCCAGCGTCGAGGCGCACCTGCTCCACATCGCAGATACTGCGGTCGGGACCGAGGTTAGGACGAGGCGTCCACACAGTAACGATATTGGTGTTGGTGTCCCACACACATCCGAACTCGTCAACTATACGTATGCCTATGGGGAAATCGCCTGCTGTGTCGGGAGTGCTGATACGAGCCTGGGCATCCGAAAGCAGTTCCATCCTTACGCCTTGGCTCGGTGTCCAGATAATGGTGTCGATACCTACTTGGTACTCGCAGTCGGAAATCTGTATGTTGCACAGATCCATGCTCCAGCTATACACCCAGCCGTTGTCGCTGCCCCACTGGTCGCAAATCTCGATGGCCCATTGTCCGTTGAGGGGACATCCAACCAATGTCGAGAAGTCGTCGGTAGGCACATAGTATCCTGATTTGTTGTCGTGGTCGCTGGAGTCGGTGGTGATGAATGTCTGTATTCCTGCAACGCCGCTAGTGCTAATAAAACCGGTAGGCATTGTGTTGAAATTGTGTGTTACCTGAACATTAGGTCCGTTGTTTACGCAGCCGCGGCTGTTGTCGTAGTCGCTGTTGAGCGACCAGCAGTAGTTCCAACCCACACCGTAGGGATTATATATAGAGTCGCACACATGATTTGTGGGGTCCCATGTATGGTGGTTGTTGCCGCCGTAGGGCAATCCCATAAATTTGCTACCGCCGCCGCCACAGTTACCCGAAGGCTGAGCCTTGAGCATGGCCTGGTTACCGTTGGGACATACGATGGCTATACTTATGTCGCCCATATATTCGTGCTCCATATTAACACAGATGGAACAGATGTCCTCCTTCGATTCCAGCTTTTTGCCCGAGGGAAATTGGTTGAAAGTAACTGGGGCACGATAGCAGTTGCCTAACTGCGGACAGTTAGGACCGTCGGGGATAAAGGTACGCACCCAGTTGGTGGCCGTGGCCTCGTTTTTGAACTCGATTTTCGAGATATTGATGGTGGAGTTAACGCTGTAGCCCACATCTATCGGCAAAGAAATGTTGTTACAGATGGTTTGCAGCGGATAGATGGTTTTTATGGGGTTTTGCGCCACACGCACACGCACCTGTTCGAGCTGTGTGGAAGGGCATTGCTTTTTATCGGTAATCATCAGGTTGACGGTGTAGCAACGCACCTCCGGGAAACGGAAGCCCGCCTCGGTGGCTCCTACTTGGTACAACGAGTCATCGGGGGTAAAGGACCATTGGAATTTGGTGGTGGCGTCATCGGCAGTGTAGTAGCCGAACTCTGTTCCATAAACACCATGCGCCTTGAGCAGAATGCTGTCGCTTTTACAGATATCAATGGTTTTGTAGAAACTGGTGTCGACACCCGACTCGTTGGAATCCAAATCAAAAGTCATTTTGGTTCGCAGCGGTATGTTTCGTCCGTCAACCACTTTATAATATGTGTCTTCGATAACGGGATAGCTGTTCTCGCAAGGGAATCCGCAGATAACGTTTATCTCGAAGCCGTCGCCTCTGTTATTGTCGTCGTTGGTTTTGAAACGTACTGTAAGACAGCCCGATGTGTTGTTTGTGGTAGGATACACTCGTTTGTTGAGCATGGAATTGGAGTTGTTGGCTTTTATCAGAAGCCTGTCGGAGGTGGAGGGACCGTCATAGACGAAAATGGTGTCGCTCGGGTCAACATCGAAATTAAAGAAGGTAAAACCCATACGATGGGAGCTAGAATTACATGTGCCACAGAAAGTTATGCTAAAGTCTTTGCTTGAGGTATAAGGGTCGTCCATGCCACCGTCGTCGTAGAGGAAAGCACCCTCACTGGTGATGTTGATGGTCTGCCCGCTGGTAGATGCGTTGAGCCTGTATGTGGGCGCCTGAGCCCAGGCCACACACGCCATCAGGAGCATTACTATGAATAATATTTTTTTCTGCATCGTTGTTTTCCCTTTCGTACTAATTGTTTTCTATCTGCGCACAGATTCCGAATATGGTGTTGATGTCCCTAAGCACCAGATACTTTATTCCGTTGCCCACGTTCACACGGAAATAGATGAAATCGTAGTAGTGGCGGTATTGGAACTCGTCGAAATTGTAGGCGTAATAGCTGAAGGTATTGCGGTCGATGCTAGCGTTCTGCGGCAGAGCCTGGCCTGTGGCTTTGCTGCTGACGTCGGAGATGTTGTACACCACTGCGTTTTGCGGCAGGGTGTCGGACCAATAAAAGGCGTTGTAGGCAAAATGGCAGTAGTGCTGTATTTTCTGTTGTGGCTGCTGCTCGTAAACTCCTGGCACGGAGGCAAACTTGGGACGCACGAGGCTGTCACAATTTTGTGCCACACAGGTGTTGACAGCGGCTATCACAAAAACAGCCACCAAACACCACATTCTGTTACGCTTATTACCTTTCAGCATATTTCTTGTTTTATTTTTCAAATACGTAAGCCGAAGTAACTACGCCGCAACGCCGTATAGCACAAAACATTACGCGCAAAAACGGCATTTTTTCGCATAATTACTCCAAGGCACAAAGATACGTTTTTTTTCTGAAAAAAACAAATTTGGATGAAAAGATTTTCGGATGATAGATTCCAGACCAAAACGCA
>DBXF01000015.1:0-3116 GCA_002309295.1 Bacteroidales bacterium UBA1219
CGGATTTATAGTGGTTTATGCGCTTGTCAAATATCGGGGCTGTGATATTTTTTGAAAAATATCGAAATATTATTTTGTATAACAGCAAAAAAAACGTAACTTTGCAAACCAATTCTGATAAAAAAAGTAGTAGAAATGAAGGAAAATAAAGAAATCCAAAAAGTTGAAATTGGGGAAGTTATCTCCAAAACTGAAGCATTTGTAGAAAAAAATAAAAAGATACTGATAGGTGCAATTATCGCGATATTGGTGGTTGTTGCCGCCGTTTTTGGTATCCGTGCCTACAACAACAGTCGTGCCAACGCTGCCGAGGAAGAAATTTTCGCCGCCGAGCAGTGGTTTGCCCAGGATTCGCTGCAGCTTGCCCTGAAAGGCAACGCCATGCACATGGGCTTTGAGGCCATCGCCGACGAATACGGCTCCACCAAGGCCGGCAACCGCGCCAAATACTGCGCTGGCATCATCTGCCTGCGTCAGGGCGAATACCAAAAAGCTATCGACTATCTCGAATCCTATAAACTTAAAGACGATTTCACCCCCATCCTTGCCAAGGTGATGGTCGGCGACGCCTACTTCGAACTCAACAACGTGAAGGAAGCCATCAACAGCTACGAGAAAGCCGCCAAGATGGACGACAACGAAATCACAACCCCCTACGCCTTGTTCAAGGCAGGCCTGGGCTATATGAACCTCGGCGACAACGCCAAGGCTAACGAGCTTTTCACACAGATCAAGGAAAAATATCCTTCCTCCACCGAAGCCCGCCAGATAGACAAATACATCGCCATGACAGAGGTCTGATGACCTATCGTCGTGCCGCAGATATTGATATAAAGAGAGCTGTGGACCGACTCCGCACTCTCTTTTTTTGTTACAAACAAATAAAGACATTAAAGCTATGATGTACCCCAACATCCCCAAGATGAAACACCTCGACACCGGCAACTTTTTCCTTATCGCCGGTCCCTGTGTGGTGGAAGACAAGGTGGTGCCCTTCGAAATAGTGGAGCACCTCGTCGAAGTTACCGAACGTCTGCAGATACCTTTCGCTTTCAAGGCGTCGTACCGCAAGGCCAACCGCTCGCGTGTGGACTCTTTCACCGGCATCGGCGACTGGGAGGCTCTGGAGCTGCTCAGCGAGATAGGCAAGAAATACAACGTGCCCATCGTTACCGACATCCACAACGAGGTGGAGGCCGAGATGGCCGCGCAGTTCGTCGACGTGCTGCAGATCCCCGCTTTCCTCTGCCGTCAGACTTCGCTACTGCAGGCCGCCGCACAGACGGGCAAGGTGGTGAACATCAAAAAAGGCCAGTTTCTCTCGCCCGAAGCCATGAAACACGCGGTGGACAAGGTTCGCTACTTCGGCGGCAAGGACATTATGATTACCGAACGCGGCACCACTTTCGGCTATCAGGACCTTGTGGTGGATTTCCGCGGCATTCCCATAATGAAACAAAACAACGTGTCTGTGGTGATGGACATCACCCATTCGCTGCAAAAGCCCAACCAGCCTGCTGGCGTTACCGGCGGCAATCCCGAGCTTATCGAGATTATGGGCCGTGCTGCCGTGGCCGTGGGCGTCGACGGTATTTTCCTCGAAACACACCCTTATCCGCTCTACGCCAAGAGCGACGGCGCCAACATGCTGCGCATGGACTTTGTGGAGGATGTGCTGAAACGCCTCCTTGTCATCCACAAAGCCGCCAATACCGTAATTGAATAACGTTTAAATCTTTTTTTACGATGAAACTGAATTTGAACCGTCCGTTGGTGTTTTTCGACCTCGAGACCACCGGCCTGCAGATTGGCTCTGCCTATATAGTGGAAATCAGTCTTGTAAAAGTTAATGTAGATGGAAGTGTAGAGGAAAAGACACACCGCATCCGTCCCGCGCGCTATGTGAACAAGGACGGCGTGGAGGTGGCCGAGACGCTGCCCATACCTCCCGAAACTACTGCCGTGCACCATATCACCGACGCCGACGTGGCCGACAAGCCCACTTTCCGCGAGCTGGCCCCCGAAATCCTCGCCTTTATCGGCGATGCCGACATCGCTGGCTACAACTCCAACAAATTCGACGTGCCTCTGCTGGTGGAGGAGTTCCTGCGCAACGGCATCAATTTCGACGTCGCCAACCGCTATATGGTCGACGTGCAGAATATTTTCCACAAGATGGAACAGCGCACCCTCAAGGCAGCGTACAAATTCTACTGCGGCAAGAACCTCGACAACGCCCATTCGGCCAACGCCGACACCATGGCCACATACGAGATTTTCCTCGCCCAGATAGAACGCTACAAGGATGTGGAATACACCGACGAAAAAGGCAAGGTGTCCAAACCCATTGTGAACGACATCCCCGCCCTGAGCGAATTCTCGAAAAGCCGCCAGTGGGCTGACCTCGAAGGACGTATCGGCATTAAAAACGGCGTGGAGGTGTTCAATTTCGGCAAACACAAGGACAAACCCGTCAAGGATGTCTTCGCCGTGGAGCCTTCGTACTACAGCTGGATGATGAACGGCGACTTCTCGCTGTCCACCAAAAAGGTGATAACTCGCATCTACCAGAGCCTGAAAGCCGAGAAACGCGAGGCCGAGAAACTCGACCAGCTGCGCGAGAAATTCAACGGCGGACAGGGCAAACTTTTCTGACCTTTGCGGGATAAAGGAAAAAACACGAATTGCCATATAATTATCCATTTAATTAATTTATGAATGATTTGTGGAAATTATATGTTGAAATTTGAATAATTATTCGCATTGTTATATTAATTATTTAGGAGCTCATCAACCTTTCAGGTGTCGTGGCAATTATATGTGTAAAAATACAAATTTGTTGTGAAAATTATCTGTCTTGCCAAAAACTATGCCGACCATGCGGCGGAGTTCGACGCGGTGGTGCCGGAAGAGCCCATCTTTTTTCTGAAACCCGACAGCGCCCTGCTTATCCGCAACAGGCCTTTCTATTATCCCGATTTTTCCAAAAACGTGCATTACGAGCTGGAGCTTGTGGTGCGTATCGACCGTCTGGGCAAGGGCATACAGGAGCGTTTCGCCCATAAATACTACTCCGAAGTGGCGCTGGGCATCGATTTCACCGCCCGCGACTTGCA
>DBXF01000015.1:3158-3917 GCA_002309295.1 Bacteroidales bacterium UBA1219
GCGGTGAGCGAATTTGTTCCGCTCCAGAAACTGGGCAACCCCATCGACCAATTGCATTTCCGTTTGCTGAAAAACGGCGAGCAGGTGCAGACGGGCGACACCTCGCAGATGCTTTTCGGCGTGGACAGGATTATTGCCACTCTGTCGCAGTATATGACGCTGCGCACCGGCGACTATATTTTTACCGGCACCCCCGCCGGCGTGGGACCCGTGCAGATTGGCGACGTGCTGGAAGGCTTTTTGGAGGATATTCCGCTGCTTAAATGTAGAGTGAAGTAGGTTGCTGATCAGTTACAGCTAAACAATTGCTACTCATAGTTTACAGGTTTTTCATAAGACCTGAACCCCCACTTTTTTTATCAAAAATTGTAACTTTTTTATAAAAATATCGAAGAAACTGCTGTGTTTTAATTATTTTTTATTATCTTTGCAAAACAAAAAAATACGGTTTATAAATGTATAATACTTATAATCAGACAAATACGGATTTTAAACATTGTAACAATGCGTGCAAATCGCTGATTATTAGTATTTTACCCCCCCCCCCCCAAANNCCCCCCCCCCCCCGAAAACTCGTGTAAATTTCTAACATTCAGTAGGTTAAATTATTTTTCCTGCTTTTCGACCTTTCAAAATAGCGTTGAAAGTGCGTTTGCTTTGCCTTTTTCGGGAAGGTGGGCTTGTGATTATTCCTTAAACGATATTTCTTGGTGCAGAGATGTTTTTGCGCATCTCCGTTTCATTAATGTGGCAATCCGC
>DBXF01000012.1 GCA_002309295.1 Bacteroidales bacterium UBA1219
CATACCGACCCGCCGACGCTGGCTTTCGCCAACACCGTGGCACCCGAAGGCTGCAAACTGCCCAACATGGGCTACGCCACCGTGTATCCTCTCACGATGTTCCTGAGGATTCTCACGGCACAACTTTTGATAATTTTCAGTTTTTAACAAATAAACACTCAACCAATGAAAAAAGCACTTATAAGCGCACTTGCCATCGCACTGCTGGCAACATCGTGCAAAATTTCGAAGGATAACGAAGAGGAATCCGTTATCGGCAAGCCCGAAGTGAAAGTGGAAAACGGGCAGTTCACCCCCGAAGTGATGTGGGGCTTGGGCAAAATGGGCGAATACGCCATCTCGCCCGACGCCAAACGCATCGCCTACACCGTAACTTACTACGACATAGAGGCTAACAAAGGCAACGCCGAAATCTATGTGATGAACGCCGACGGCTCCGACGCCAAACAGATCACCACCACCGCCAAGAGCGAGTTCAACCCCGTGTGGCTCGACAACGAGACTCTGGCTTTCGCCCGCGGCACTGACAACGGTCCTCAGATTTTCACCATGAAAGCCGACGGCACCAGTGAAAAACAGATCTCCGAAATCGAAGGCGGAATAGAGGGTTTCAAAATTTCGCCCGATGGAAAAAAGATTGTCTACACCGCCACTGTGGCCAAGGAGAAACCCGCCGACATCGCCAAGCTGTACGAGGGTCTGCCCAAAGCCACAGGCCGTATCAACGAGGACCTGCTGTACCGCCACTGGGACGAATGGGTTGACGCCATCCCGCACATCTACGTTGCTGATTTCGACGGTACTTCCGTGAAAAACGCCACCGACGTGCTCGAGGGCGAGCCTTTCGAATGCCCGATGCGCCCGTGGGGCGGTCTGGAACAGGTGGCTTTCTCGCCCGACGGCAAGACCATCGCCTACACCTGCCGCAAGAAAATCGGCAAGGAATACGCACTCTCCACAAACTCCGACATTTTCCTCTACACCATCGCCGACAAGAGCGTGAAAAACCTTAGCGAGGGCATTATGGGCTACGACCAGAACCCCGTTTTCTCGCACGACGGCAAAAAGCTCGTGTGGGAGAGCATGGAACACGACGGCTACGAGAGCGACAAGCAGCGTATAATGCTGTACGACATGGAGAAAGGTGAACGCACCGACCTCACCGCCAACCTCGACCAGACCTGCTACAGCTACGCTTGGAGCGACAACGACGACCGCATTTTCTTCATCAGCCCCTATTTCGGCACACGCGAGATTTTCTGCTACAGCTTCGCCGACAACGCTTTCAAGCAGGTTACCAAGGACTTGCATGACATCAACGCTTTCCAGATTGCCGACGGCAAGATATTCACACAAGAGGTGTCGATGTCGCGTCCCGCTGAGATTTTCAGCTACGACCTCAACGGCGACACCGCCAAAGGCACACAGCTCTCGCAGGTGAACACCGAAGTGCTGAAACAGGTGAACATGGGCAAAGTGGAAGAACGCTGGATTAAGACCACCAACGGCGAAAATATGCTGGTGTGGCTTATCTACCCCTACAACTACGACAGCACCAAGACCTACCCAGCCCTGCTCTACTGCCAAGGCGGACCGCAGGATATGGTGAGCCAGTTCTGGTCCACACGTTGGAATTTCCAGATAATGTCGGGTGCAGGCTATTTCATCATAGCCCCCAACCGTCACGGCGTGCCCGGCTTCGGCTGCAAATGGAACGAGCAAATCAGCGGCGACTACGGTGGACAGAACATGAAAGACTACATGCAGGCCTACGATGTTATTGCCAAACAGCACCCCAACATCGACGAGAACCGCGTGGGAGCCTGCGGCGCAAGCTACGGCGCTTTCTCGGTGTACTGGCTGGCAGGCAACCACAACAAACGTTTCAAAGCTTTCCTCGCTCACAACGGCATGTTCAACCTCGAACAGCAGTACTGCGAGACCGAGGAACTGTGGTTCGTCAACTGGGACCTCGGCGGCCCGTATTGGGACAAGAAAAACGCTGTGGCTCAGAAGAGTTTCGCCAACTCGCCCCACAAATTCGTGCAAAACTGGGACACCCCCATCTGCTGTATCCACGGCGAGCTGGACTACCGCATAGTGGCCTCGCAGGGAATGGCAGCCTACAACGCCGCCGTGATGCGCGGAATCCCCGCCCGCTACCTCTATTTCCCCGACGAAAACCACTGGGTACTGCAACCGCAGAACAGCCTGCTGTGGCACCGCAACTTCATCGACTGGTTCGACAAATGGCTGAAGTAATTTCGGAATTATGATTTCGGATTTCGGAATTAAATATACAGTTAAAAAGCCGTGCGTTGCACGGCTTTTTTAATGTAGAGAGGTTTCATGAAACGTCTCTACAACACAACATTATCTAATAATCCGAATTAAAAAATCCACCGCGGCTGCCAGTTCCGAAATCCGAATTCCGAAATCCGAATTAGAAAAAATTTCGTATATTTGCATTTCCAAAAACAACAACGACACCACCAATGGCAGACGCACAAGACAATATAATTCAGGACGTTACCAACAAAGACTACGAATGGGGCTTTGTCACCGACATAGCCACCGACACCGTCGGCAAGGGCCTCAACGAGGACGTGATACGCTATATCTCCGCCAAAAAGAACGAACCCGAGTGGCTGCTCGAATTCCGCCTCAAAGCCTACCGCAAATGGCTTACCATGGAAGAGCCCAACTGGGGACACCTGAAATACGACAAAGTTGATTATCAAGACATTATCTACTTCGCAGCTCCCAAAAAGAAAGAGAAATCGAGTCTCAACGAGGTGGACCCCGAAATCCTTGAGACTTTCAACAAGCTGGGAATCTCGCTCGAAGAGCAGAAAAAGCTCTCCGGCGTGGCCGTGGACGCCGTGATGGACAGCGTCTCGGTGAAGACCACCTTCTCCGACACCCTCGCCAAGGACGGCATACTGTTCTGCTCGTTCAGCGAAGCAGTGCAGAAATATCCCGACATAGTGCGTAAATACCTCGCCTCCGTGGTGCCTATCGGCGACAATTTCTTCGCCGCCCTCAACTCGGCAGTGTTCAGCGACGGCTCGTTCTGCTACATCCCCAAAGGTGTGCGCTGTCCTATCGACCTGAGCACCTATTTCCGTATCAACGCCGCCAACACCGGCCAGTTCGAGCGCACCCTCATCATCGCCGACGAGGGCGCCAGCGTGAGCTACATGGAGGGCTGCACGGCCCCGATGCGGGACGAGAACCAGCTGCACGCGGCG
>DBXF01000058.1:0-4136 GCA_002309295.1 Bacteroidales bacterium UBA1219
TATCCTGCAATTTGACCTATAGACCTGATTTTCACTACTCGTGCCAAACCATCCGAGAAATGATAATCTACATAGTTATATTCTAAAGGTATCACAATCTTTCCAGTTTTATCTATAAAACCATATTTTCCGCCTTTCCTAACACGCGCCAAACCATCTGAGAAATCCCCTGCATCAGTGTATTCAGCGGGTATCACCATTTTTCCTGTTTTGTCGATATAACCATATTTTCCGTCTTTTTTAACAAGCGCCAAACCCTCTGAGAAATCCCATGCATAAGTGTATTCAGCGGGTACCACCATTTTTCCTGTTTTGTCGACAAAACCATATTTCTTGTTTTTCTCTACTATCGCCAAACCATCTGAGAAATCCCATGCATTCGTGTATTCAGCGGGTACCACCATTTTTCCTGTTTTGTCGATAAATCCCCATTTTTCGTCTTTTTTTACTCTCGCCAAACCCTCTGAGAATTTTTCTGCATCGTCATATTCAAAAGGTATCACAATTTTCCCTGTCTTGTCGATAAAACCACTTTTTCTGTTTTTCTTTACTTCCGCAAAACCCTCTGAGAATCCACTAGCATAGTCAAATTTTAAAGTTATTACAATTTTTCCAGTTTTGTCGATAAATCCACATTTTTCGTCTTTTACTACAGCCAACAAACCATCCGAGAAACGATCATCTACATAGTCATATTCTAAAGGTATCACAATCCTTCCTGTTTTGTCGATAAATCCACATTTTTCGTCTTTTTCGACTCTGTACAATTCTGAGGAATCAGCTACTATAACGTCATCATATTCTAAAGGTATCACAATTTTTCCTGTTTTGTCAATAACACCACATTTCCCTTTTTTCACCACTACGGCCAACCCATTATAGAAGTCAGAGGCCCCGCCATACTCTAATGGTATTACAATTTTTCCTGTTCTGTCGACGAAGCCAAATTTTCCATTTTTTATAACTCTAGCCAACCCATCATAGAAACGAGATACTGCATCATACTCCAACGGTATCACCATTTTTCCTGATTTGTCGATAAGACCCCATTTTCCGTTTTTCTTTACTTCCGCAAAACCGTTATAGAAAGAGCTTGCCTCATCGTATTCTAAAGGTATCACTGTTTTACCAGTTTTGTCGATAAAACCATATTTGCAGCTTAATTTTACTGCGGAATCGTGATTGTGTTTTATAATAAGAAAAACACACAGAGCGGCTGCCAATGCTGCAACAGCCAATACAATAAGAATGATTTTTTTGTTTCTTTTCATGATGTGAATGGGTGGATTCTTGTTATTATAAGAAAAAGTCTTTTAGGGTGTTATAGTTGTTCTTTTTATCATTAAAAATAATAATAGCGGTCCTGTACAACTGCCGTTTTGGGTATGTTATATCTCGTCCTTTTGCTGTCTTTCGAGCTTTTTAACCTTTCTCTTTAGCTTTATAACGTTTACAAAAGCGTAGATGCTGAAAAAGGTGGTTATTATCAGAAGCAGAAGAATAACCAGTCGTATTACGATGAAATGCATGAGGAATGATGTCATAGGCGTCTATTTTTCTTTTTCCGACAAATCTTTGTTGGCGATGTCGATAAATTCCACGATAATTTGTTGGTAATCGCCGTAGTTGTAATAAACGAAATTCACCCTGCCGTATTTTTCTTTGCCTTTGCCGGGGACAAGGTTATAGCCGTGCGTCTCAAAGTCGTAACTTACGCTTCCGAGATTGAAATTTCGCGCACCGGTGGTTTCTTTGGGAAGGTCGTTATAGTACGCCTCGTACAAGTTCGTGTACTGCTGTTTGAAACCTGCGTCGGAGCTCTTTTTTGAGAGACCGACAAAATACACGGTGTGGCTTTTGGGTGTTGCCAGAACGGTTACTTCCATATCGTTGATTCCGCCGTAATTGCCAGTGAATACAGCTTTTGTAGCTTGGTCGCTGGACTGCAGGGCATAGCCTTTGCCTTCCAAGGCTTTGGAGAAGGCCCCCAGATTCATATTTAAGGGCAGTCCGAGAAAAGTGGTGTGGTTCTGGGCTATGGCCATTGCGGTGATTATCAGCATTGTAAGTATAAAGGTCGTTTTCTTCATTACGGAAAGCCCTGATATGTGCCGGGCGCAACTGTTTTGTGATGTTATTAGTGCTTTTTGTCTTGCAAAAGTATGATTTTTTTCCCGTTTGGCAAAATATATTTTCTATTGTCGCAAAAAATCAGTATTTTTGCACCTTTGAAACAATAGAAATACCAACGTGATGGAAAATTCCGAAACAGCGCAGACACCCCGTATCCACTGGCTTGTGGCCCTGCTGCCCTTTGTGGTGCTTGTGGCTTTGCAGGTGTTGGTGATACGTGTGTTCGGCTCCGACGCCCTGGACGGAGCCAGCCAGACGGTGCTGCTCTTTTCCGCAGGCATCGCCGTGGCCATTGCCATGCTTTTCTACAAAGTGCCGTGGAGCCGCATCGACGGGGCTATCCTCGACAATATCAAGACAATAGGCGGGGCTATAGTGATACTTTTCCTGATAGGTGCGGTGTCGGGCAGCTGGATGCTCAGCGGCGTGGTGCCCACCATGATTTACTATGGGATGAAGATAGTCCACCCGTCGGTGTTTCTGTTCATCACCTGTGTGGTGTGTGCGCTGGTGTCGCTGGTTACGGGCAGTTCGTGGACCACCATCGCCACCATAGGCATAGCCCTGATGGGCATAGGCACTGCTCACGGTTATTCCGTCGGCTGGACGGCGGGGGCCATCATCTCCGGCGCCTATTTCGGCGACAAGATTTCGCCGCTCTCCGACACCACCGTGCTGGCCTCGTCTGTGGGCGAGGTGCCGCTGTTCACCCACATACGTTATATGCTTATCACCACAGTGCCGTCGTTTGCCATCGCCTTGACGGTGTTTCTGGTGGCAAGTCTGTGTCACACCACCGACGCGGGAGTGCAACAAGCCGTTTTCGAAGAAGGCTTACAGAATGTGTTTGTGATAAGTCCGTGGCTGTTGCTGGTGCCGTTGTTCACTGCCGTGCTGATAGCCTTGCGGTTGCCCGCGATAATGGTGCTTTTCCTTTCGGCCCTCGTGGCCGGAGTGGTGATGCTTTTCGCCCAGCCCGACATTGTGTCGCAGATTGGCGAGGGCAGCGGTTTCCGTGGTCTGATGATGTCGTATTACAGCGGCACGTCGCTGGCAACGGGCAACGAGGTGCTCGACGGTCTGGTGCAGACGCGCGGCATGAGGGGGATGCTAAGCACAGTGTTCCTGATTTTCTGTGCTGCGGCTTTCGGCGGAGCCCTTTCGGGAACGGGGATGATACAGAGCATCACTTCGGCGCTTGCCAAAGGCGTGAGCGGACGGCGTTCCATAGTGTCTACGACGGTGGGCACTGGACTTTTCTCCAACATGGTTACCGGCGACCAGTATCTGAGCATAGTGCTTACGGGCAATATTTTCAAGAAACTGTACAAAGAAAAAGGCTTCGAGGGACGTCTGCTGAGTCGCAGCACCGAGGACTCCGCCACGGTAACCTCCGTGCTTGTGCCGTGGAACACCTGCGGCATGACACAGTCGGTGGTGCTGAAAGTAGCCACGGTGGAGTACCTGCCGTACTGTTTTTTCAACCTTATCTCGCCGCTGATGTCGATAACAGTGGCGATGTTGGGGTACAAGATTTTCAGGCGCGACGACACCGACGGGGACGGCTCGGATGCCGAGGAAAAATAGGGGAGAATGGCAGTTTTTTTCGCTTTGGAAAAAATGTTTTCTCTATGTCAGGAAAAAATCGTATCTTTGCAGGCTGAAAAATAGTATTCAAAAAGATAATAATAAACATCATAATTAAAAAAAACAATGAGCATAATAAAACCTTTCAAGGGCTTTCGCCCGCCCGTCGACATAGTCGAAAAACTGGCTTCACGTCCCTACGACGTACTGAATTCCGAAGAGGCTCGCGTTGAATGCGAGGGCAACCCCTACAGCCTTCTCCACGTGACCAAGGCCGAGATAGACCTCCCCAAAGGCACCGACGAACACTCGCCTGAAGTGTACCTGCAGGTGGTGAAAAACTACAACCTGTTCAAGGACCTCGGTTGGCTGGTGAAAGATGAAGAGGAAAAACTCTACATCTACGCCCAAAGCAT
>DBXF01000058.1:4159-7361 GCA_002309295.1 Bacteroidales bacterium UBA1219
GGTATCGTGGCTTGCGCCTACAGCGAGGACTATGTGAACAAAGTGATTAAAAAACACGAACTTACACGTAAGGACAAAGAGGAAGACCGCATGAAACACGTGCGTATCACCAACGCCAACGTGGAACCCGTGTTCTTCGCCTATCCCGCCATCGCTCGTATCGACGAGATCGTTGCCGGCATCACAGCCAAAAAGCCCATCTACGACTTCATAGCCAAGGAAGACGGCTTCGGCCACCGTTTCTGGGTTATCGACGACAAAGCTACCATCGCCGAACTCGTTGACATCTTCGACAAACAGGTTCCCGCCATGTACATCGCCGACGGTCACCACCGCAGTGCTGCTGCCGCCCTCGTGGGACAGGAGAAGAAAGAACAGAATCCCAAACACACTGGAAAAGAGGAATATAACTACTTTATGACCGTTATTTTCCCCGACAACCAGCTGAACGTTATCGACTACAACCGCGTGGTTAAGGACCTCAACGGTCTCAGCAAGGAGCAGTTCATCGCCGCCGTTGGCGAAAGCTACGACTTGCAGGACATGGGCACCGAAATCTACAAACCCGCCAAGCTGCACGAACACAGCATGTACCTCGACGGACACTGGTACAAAATGACCGCCAAGCCCGGCACCTACAACGACAACGACCCCATCGGCGTTCTCGATGTCACCATCCTCAGCAACCTCGTTCTTGACAAAGTTCTGGGTATCAAAGACCTGCGTACCGACAAACGTATCGACTTCGTTGGCGGTATCCGCGGACTGGGCGAGCTGAAACGTCGCGTGGACAACGGCGAGATGAAAGTGGCTTTCGCTCTCTATCCCGTTTCCATGAAACAGATTATCGACATCGCCGACACCGGCAACATCATGCCTCCCAAGACCACTTGGTTTGAGCCCAAACTGCGTTCGGGACTCGTTATCCACGAACTCTGCTAACAGAATTTTGATTCATTAACCAAAGAGCCGACACTCTTATTACGGAGCATCGGCTCTTTTTTGAACAATAAAAAAACTGAATAATGTTTCAGACTGACAAAGATTTGATGACGGCCAAAGTGGCCGAAGACATGGCGCAGCTGCAGAGCAAGACCGACTCTATAATGGATTCGACACACAATGCTCTGCACCAACAGGTCAAGGACATCGACTCGGTAGGCGACGTGTTCAATTTCCTCGGCACCATTTTCAAAACGCTTATAGAAGGCGGAATACCGTTCCTGCTGAAATTGGCTGGAGCACTTTTCATTCTTTGGATTGGAATGAAACTTGTGAAACGGCTCAAAAACGCCATCGTTAGGATGATGGACAAACGCAACATCGACAAGTCGCTGACCGGATTCCTGTCGTCGTTTGTGGATGTGCTGATGAAAGTGCTCCTCATCATAATGGTGATGGACATCATCGGCATCAAAGCCACCTCGTTCATAGCCATTTTGGGTGCCGCCGGTCTTGCCGTGGGTTTTGCCCTGCAGGGGACGTTGCAGAACTTTGCCGGAGGCGTTATCATATTGATAATGAAGCCGTTCAAAGTCGGGGACTACATCTCCACTGCCGGTTACGAAGGTATTGTTAAGGAAATACGTATTTTCAATACTTTCCTCACCACTTTCGACAACCAATGTATAATACTGCCCAACACCGACCTCGCTACCAAGTCGCTGGTGAACTATACCCGCGAGCAGTACCGACGTGTGGATGTCAATGTGGGCATCTGCTACGGACAGTCGGTGGACAGGGCCCGCGACCTGATGATTGAGTTGGCCAACGCCGACGAAAAGGTGGTGAACGACGTGAAACCCTCCAAAGTGGTGGTGAAAGCCATGTCCGACAGCTCGGTTGACATCTGCCTGTGGGCTTGGGTGAAACAGGAGGACTACTGGGAAGTGTTCTTCCGTCTCAACGAACAGGTTTACAGCACTTTCAAAGAAAAAGGCGTCGAAATTGCCTTCCCGCAGGTGCAGGTTCACATGACCAAAGAAGAATAGGTTTTATTTTTACAAACTCCTCTCCGGCAGAACGTTATGCGTTTTTTTTGCAAAGTTTTGAAAGCAACGGCCGTCATGATTCTTTTGACGGCAGTTCTGCCCGAGAGGTGTTTTGCACAAAGCCGTTTGGCCGATTTCCGCGACGAAGGTTATTATTTCCTCGGTGTCAACAGGGGAGGGGTTATCCCCAACGAGCCCAGCGACAGTCCGGTGCTTGGTGGCGTATATACCACAGGCATCAATCTTGGCGTTGGCGCACGGATGACACCGATGGACGAGTCGGAGAATTGGAAATATTTCTGGCGTTGTCCCCATTTCGGACTGAAATTCGGCTACGAACATATTACAAGCAAGGTGGTTGGCGACAGGTTTGCGTTTGGAGCATATTTGGGAATACCTTTTGCCGCAACCCGACATTGGGAGTTTCTGTCTTTCTTGGATTTTGGAATGTCGTATCTCACAAATACTTACGACTCGGTGACGAATCCCGACAATATGTTTATCGGCTCGCACCACAATGCCTTGATTTCGCTTGGTTTGCAGGCCGACTGGCACCTGCCGAACGTCGTCCTATATTCACAGCTGGCGTTCTCTCATTCGTCGAACGGCACTTTGCAACTGCCCAACAAAGGCGTGAACATTTTGCGGATGGAGCTCGGTGCGAAGATTCGTTTCCCGGAAGGCAATCAGTCTGCCGGCACCCAGCGCACCGTGGTGCCCGATGCCGTGGTTAACGACCCACGTCGCAACAGCATTTTCCTGAATCTTTCGCCCGTGTATAACTCTTCGCGCAAGACGTGGGATCACCATTTTTCGGGCAGTGCGTCGATAGGCTACCGCCGCATGGGCTGGGGTAAGGTGTTCGCCTACGGCGGCGGGGTGGACCTGATGTACGACGGTTCGCTGGAACAAGCGCACGAGCCTCATCTGCCCGAAAACAACTATGCCGTTTCCGCCTACGGGCTTTTGGAGGCCTATTGGGGACGTTTTTCGTTGCGCGGGGCTGTGGGGTATTACGCTTGGCGCGGGTGCGATTTTGCCCTGCCCTTCTACGAGAGGATAGGGGTGTATTACAGTTTCGGCAAACGGGTGCGGCAGTACGTCGGGGCATCCATCAAAGCCCATGCCGCCCACGCCCAGTTCCTCGAATGGACATACGGAATTTCTGTATTTAGTTGGTAATTTGGATTTCGGAATTATTTCTATAAATA
>DBXF01000095.1:0-1159 GCA_002309295.1 Bacteroidales bacterium UBA1219
GATTTCTCGGCCATAGCCTCTTTGTTGGATTTCACGTAGGCGGGACCTTCCACGTTTTTGCCGTCCTGCGACATTTTCTTGGTGATTTCGTAGATTTTTCCTGCCCAAGCCTTGAATTCATCGGCGGTTATTGCTGTGCCGTCCTTTTTCTGGTACACGGCCACGGCGCGCGAGCCTTGGTCGCCGTCGAATTTGTCAAAGCCTTCGGTCTGTTCGGTGAACTCGAAATCGGGCTGGATGTCGGCCAGAGTGAGGTTATAGACACGTTGCAGAGCGTCGGCACATTTCTCGATGCCGTTCATCTGGTCGAAAGACTTTTCACCCTGTTCGTTGGCGGCAGTCTCGTCGGTGTTTCCCTCGTTGTTGTTGGCGTTTCCGCCGCAAGCGGCTATCAGAGCCATGCTTGCTGTGCACATCAGTGCAAGAAATACTTTTTTCATGATAAAAATTGTTATTTGTTACTAATTATTTGATTTTGTTTAAATTGTATATTCCAAAGTAAATGTCTTACCCTTGAAGTTGATTGTCATTGTGTTGCCTGAGATTGAGAAAGTGGCGTTGCCTTCGGCCTCACCGGTGGCGAGGTTTGTCATAGGCAGGGTGCCTTGTCCGCTCTGACGGGTGCCGGTATAGGTGTAAACACCCACATACTGGTCAATGAAAGGCTCGCCGTCGTTGTCGTAATAGTTGTGTATCAGACGGGCTTCCCTTTCGTGGACGGTTCCGTTGTAGAAAGCACCTCCAAGCTCCACTCCCACATAAACATAGTANNGCTCACTCTCGTAATGCCACGTGGTGTATTTCACCGCAGCCCAGTCGTCGTCGGCAGCACCGCCACCGCCGTTTCCATTTCCTCCGCCGTTATTGTCGCCATTTCCGTTATTGTCACCGTTGTTGAAGTTTCCGTTGCCGTTTCCGCCAGCACCAGTGGGGTATTTGTCGTCGCAGGATGTCGTCATCGCAAAAGCGAACATCGCCGCCAGCATTATTGCAAATACTTTTTTCATGATAAAAATGTTTAATTTGTCGTTTTCGAAATGTTTTGCAAAATTACGAATATTTTTTGATTTATTTGCAAACAGTCGTCATTTTTTTCAACACTATTGCGGACAGCCGTTGTATGGCGCAAAAAAAGAGACGATGTACACATCGTCTCTAC
>DBXF01000095.1:1184-5169 GCA_002309295.1 Bacteroidales bacterium UBA1219
CTTTCCAAAATTCTTTTCGTAGTCGGTTACAAGTCCGCTCAACTGTTTAAGGAGGTCTTTCACGGCATCATCATATCCGCTCTTGGCAAAAGGTTGTGGCGGAATGAACTCCACCTTGCGTTTTGCGGAAGCTTTCATCTTCAGTCCTTTGAAAAGATCTCCGTTGATACTGTTGTCTTCGGTCTTTGTCATAAGGAACCCGTTGGTACGTTTTTTGGGATATTTGTCGGTGTCCACCCATCCCAGTTCTGGATGGAAACGCTGCATTGTGCCGAAAGTGCACTCGCCGGTTTGCTCGTCGTACTGTGTCAGTTCCATACGGTAACGTCCGTCGGACACAGTGCCGAAAGTACCTTCGGCACCCATTATCATATTAACGTAAAGAGCGGCCAAAAGGTCGGCACCACCGCCAAGATTGATGTCGGTAACGAGCATCTGCCCGCCGTCGAGCACAAGGTAACGTTTGTCTTTTTCTTTGATGATGCCCGAAATCCGCATCGGCACAAAGAACATCTTAAACGACAACGTCCCTTTCTTGCCGTTCACAGTCTGCTCTTGCACGAAGTCCTTGTTGCCGTCGATGAGGCAGGTAAGGAAACCGTAGGTGTTTTTGCCGTAAGGACTTTCGATATCCTTGTTGGCGCTAAGTTCCATATACACGTCGAACTCGATTTTCTTGCCTTTGTCCACAACCTGCTGATGTGCGGTGTAGCCTCCCGAAGTCTCAACACCTATTATCGTGTCCTCTTTGGGAATTTCGATGAAAACGGCTTCAAAGGCAAGGTCCTTGCCCTCTATCACTACATTTTCGGGCAGTTTGCCGTTGTAGTAGCCTTGGGTTGTGCATTTCCACTCTTTCAGTTTCCATCCTTTGGCGGGATTGGCATTGAGCGGAACTTTGTCGCCCAAGTGGTATTTGCCGCCGCCCGTGGCTGTGCCGCCTTTGGCAGGATTGGCGGTAACGCTCACGGTATAAAGCTGTTGGGTAACTTTTTTAGGACCTATTGGCGGATTGTCGATAGGTTTTATATTGATGAGGGTATCGTCTTTTATGGGTTTCGGTCCCGGAGGCAAAATCGGACGAGGATTGTTGGGGTCGGTAGTTATGGATGCGACACTCCTGTTCCATTTATAAACGATGACAAACTCGCCGTCGAGGTTGATGAAACCCTCGTAGCGTTCGCCGTTGTGGTTGAGCCACGCCTTGGCGTAGCCCGACCTTGAGAAAGACTCAATACCGTAGTCGTTGGCGTATTCCTTTATCACAGGATAATGTTGTATCAACGTGGTGCCGTCGGGTGCAATGACGCGGTCGTGGTTGACAACGGCGACACCGGCTTCAGTAAATTCAGGGGGATAGGCGAAATCGTCCCAGCCGTGGCCTACGGTAGGCACTTTGCCGACGGCCTTGAAACTTGCGTCCATCACCACGCTGAGGTCGTAGGGTTTGTCTTTGTCGCGGCAGAAAGCGTAGCCGTCGAAGAAACGGCTGCCACCGTCGGCCTCGAACACCTTCTCACCTTTTGTGTTGTAATACACCCGTGGAGAGTCATCGACCACAAAATAGCCGTTCCTAACATCGCTTATGCGGCTGAAATAGGCATCGCCCCACTTAGGTTCGAAAGCCTTGTTGCCTTTCTTGTCGATGAAATAGATGCTGTTACCCTCTTTCACAAGGGCGTAGCCACCGCTGAACGAGCGGCATTGGTCGTATTTGGCGGGAATCACCACCTTGCCGTTGGCGTCGATGTAGCCCCATTTCTTCATAAACCCTTCGGACTTGGGGTCTTTGTATGCACGCAGTCCCTCGCGCAAAGGCGGCACTGTCCAGTTTTTGCCCTCGAAACGGTCGGGCAGCGACGTAAGGGTGCCGTAGACGCGTTCGCCCTTCACATTTATATAGAAATACTCCGTATCAAAGCCTTTCTTCTTGCCAATAAGTGCCACACCGTCGACAAAATTGGTGGCGGATGCCGTCCATTCGGCGGGGAGCTCCTTCACCGAGCCGTCGCGGTAAAGTATAAACTGTGGCTTGTTGTATGTCTCGTTCTTTTTGCACATAATCACGGCTCCGCCGATCATCTGCGGGTCGCGGTTGCCGTTCCTGCCCCACTCAAAGTCAAAGAGTTTTTGGCCGTCGTCGAGAAAGAAACCGAAATCGTTGCCGTTTTTCACCGTCCACACGCCGTCCTCAATGTCGGAAATCCAGTAGCAGTTGTCGGGCAACGGCACAAAGTGCGTCTCGGATGTAAGCACAAGCGGCTTGGGTTGTTGCGCCGAAACGCCGAGGCACAACAGCATCATTGCGATAAAAAAAGTCCGTTTTTTCATCTCGTTTAGATATTAATTTGTAAAATTGAATAACGTCTTTGCGGATATAACCACATTATTTTTTGCAAAATTACGTAAAAAATTTTATTTTCACACAGATTTTTTAGATTTTTTTATAACGAAAAGCACAAATCCCGCCATAAAAGGCATTTGACAAATACTCGCACAAACCCAATCGGCCGTTAGTAATTGCAAAAGTATTTAAAACTATCAAAAAAAAAATGTATATTTGCAAAACCAATAACGATAAAAAATAATTATAAACAACTTATTACCATTTCATTATGAAAAAAGTCGTATTTTTTGCCGTTTTATTTGCAACTTTTGTGACAAACGTTTCGGCACAAAACAACACCCTGCTTTTCGGTTCCACGTATATCCCCCAAAGCAATGTGCTCAACCCCGCTTTCTACCCCAACAACAACACTTTTTACATTTCGTTGCCGAGCATAACGCAAGATATACACATACCAGTTTCTTACAACGATATTTTCATCAAGGAAAGCTCGTCCGACCAACGTTTCATGAATGCTTGGGACTTGGCAGGTAAACTAAAGGACGACAACAACTTGTTCCTCAACACCGACATCCAGCACATAGGCTTCGGTTTGAGGCTTCGCAATTTGTTCGTAAATTTCTCGTCAAGGACAAAGCTCGACATCCATTTCGGCGTTCCCACAGGCGTAGCCTCTCTTTTCGCCGACAAGTTCAATGGCTACGAATCGCAGACCGTCACCATCTCCGACGCAAACCTCCTGCAGACCACCGCATACAACGAATATGCCTTTGGCGGCGGATATACTTTGGGTAACCTTACTGTGGGCGCACGTGCCAAAATCCTACAGGGCATCTGTGATTTCCGCTCCACACAAACCGACTTCTCCTTTACTTTCGACGAAAACAGCCAGCTCAACGAAGTCCTTATCAAATATTACGCTCTGTCGTCGGGATACCAGATTTTCAGAAAAAACACCTTCGGAGATGCCATGAAAGCCGTTTTCTCTGGCAACAACTGGGGCATGTCTTTCGACTTCGGAGCTAGATACAAATGGGAATTCCTCGAATTTTCGGCTTCCATACTCGACATCGGCAAAGGCATCCATTGGAAAAACGACGTGGTTTCCATATCGCCTCACGAAAACACCGCCATCACTGTTGAAGACTACGATTTCGGACACATCGCCATCGACAACTGGGACACCCTGCAGAGCGTTTTCCAAGGTACTTTGGACAGCATACAGACCAACGACTCCATCCACGGCGGCGACTACTGGAGCCCAATTCCGACAAAAATAAACCTCGGCGCCACTGTGAACATCGGGAAAATGTTCCGCGCCGGAATTATGTTCCACGGCGAATGGGACAAGGATATAAGCTTTTTCGACAAATCGGGCAACCCCGTGGACGAAACCCTGTTCCGCCACAACACCTCGCTTGTGTTCGGCGTAAACCTCGCCAACTGGGTGGAAGTGATGGCTTCGCTTGGCGTTGTCAAAGACGGCAACAAGGTAGACTGGTTCAACCCCGGGGTGGGCGTAAACTTCTCCCTCGCAAAACGTCTGCAGATCTACGTTCTCGCCAACTACGTGTCCAGCCTCAAATACACCGAGATTAAAAGTGCCAACATCCAGTTCGGCCTCAACCTGATGTTCGG